>JAZNOK010000147.1:0-3521 GCA_045580775.1 Eubacteriales bacterium | reverse complement strand
ATAGCCGAGGAGAGCCGAACCAATACCGCCGTCACAAACGGCTTTTCGGCTATAGCATTGATAATTCTTTTTGGAGAAGTAAAAAATGAAGAAAACGAGACTTACTCTGATATGTGTACTTGTGAGCTTGCTTGCTGTGTGCACTTTCGGTATCGGTGTGTTCGCTGACACGCTGTCGATACAAACATCAAATGACACCACTCCCGAGACGGCGGAGGGCGGTGTTATCGTTCAAACCGTCAATCTGATAAACGCAAACAAGAATCAGCGTGGCACGGGAATGTTTTGGCACAATCCATCGGATACGCTGACTATTACCAATATGACGATAGACACTCCCGAGAGCTACGGACTGAGACTTCCTGACGGAGCAACGCTGGAGCTTGAGGGAAAGAATGTTATCAAGGCATCGCACTGTGCTCTCAGCGTAGAGGGCAGTCTGACCGTAAGAGGCTCGGGATCCCTTACTCTGATATCGGATAACTACGGTATACTCATATCCACGCTTGATATGAACAAGAAATTTACCGTTATCGAAGGTTCTGTTACCGTCAATTCAGGCGGCGAGGGTGTGTTTACGGAGAATGCTATCGTCACGATCAATGATACAGCAAAGCTCGAGATCAATACACAGGCCTCGGCAAACGCTATCAATGCAAGACAGATAAAGCTGCTCGGAGGGGAGTTTAAGTCGAACGCATCATTGTTTGCCGAAGATATAAAGCTCATGACAGTGAAGCTCGACATTACCTCCGGCAAACAGG
Organism: Eubacteriales bacterium; assembly: GCA_045580775.1. Classification (GTDB taxonomy): domain Bacteria; phylum Bacillota; class Clostridia; order Oscillospirales; family CAG-272; genus JAZMZS01. Next base: position 2,757 of record JAZNOK010000147.1, on the reverse strand, counting down.
CTCTTATCATCGACGGAGCGGCTGAAAACGATCCATGGAGCAGACTCAGCATAAACGACATGTCGCTAAAGGCAGGAGCAGACAAGGCATCTTTGAGCGATGTTGACAGTTACAGCGGAGAGAGCTGTATTGTCGGAAAGGTCAAAAAAGTCAATACAAAGACGAGTGCCTTTCTTGAACTTTTCGGAGTCAAGGTACCGGGAAGTAACTGGCTTGATCTTGTACTTATAGTTGCGGTGATACTTATAGTTGCAGCTTTCATAGCAACCCCTTATATAAAAAATTACCGATCCAAAGGGGATGTCAGTGCAAAAATAGCTGCTGCAAGGGAAGAGGAAAAGCTCAATATGCAAAAGAAAAAGGAAGAGCAGAGCCGAAATGATTCACAGCAGTAGTATAGCGTTGTACTGTCAATAAATATGGTAAAAAAACGGAAGACACTTCGGATGAAGAAGTCTTCCTTTTTTGCTGTAGAGTATATTATGTTATCATAGTTTCGCTTTTAAAGATCTTTGGCTATATCCTGAATCCTGTCGCGGGAAGTCCCGCTCCGTTATAAATATTTGTCATAGGATTATTACGGTAAAAGAGTGACAGATGCGATATCTCTGCGTCAGCTGTCAGGTATAAGGTGTTTTCTCTGATCTCGGCACTCACTATTTTGAGCTCCTCGCCGTTCTTACCTTCGGCAGTTACGGTACGGATATTTCCCTCGCATCTCATCGAGTCTGCATGCGAGAAATAGATACATGCGGTGTTGTTTGACAAAACAGCCTTCTCGGCAAACGGACCTGAATACTCGCATTTTTCACCGAAGACCTCGCATTTTACCGCCAGCCACAGTCGCTGTGCGATCTCTTTTTTTCTTCTGGGGTGTATGTCCCATACTTCTCCAAGGTCTGTTGTTGTGATATAATATACACCCTCGTTACGCTTTTTTTGAACTATGCATCTTTGGTGTTCGCGTACCTGAGCAAAGTTGATCTTGCCGTTTGAGTATTCACCAAAGTTACAAAGCTCCGTCATTACAAACGGAAGCGAAGGCTCCCCGAGCTCTTTTCGCCATGAATCAATGAGCAAACACATAAGAGAAGTGTATGAGGGAGAGTCGGGGTGCGAGGCGTTTGACTCCCCTTGGTAATAGATGCACGCACGCATCGAATACTTTTGTATTTTAGAAAACAGAAGCTCATGCAGCTCGCCGCATCTGTTGTACGGATATACAAGAAGCCCCCGTCGGTCCTTTTCTTCATCCGAGACATACAGCCCGTGCTCTTTTAGCAGATCTTTGTCTATCCATGTTTCTGCACAGGTAGCTCCTCTGTTACAAGAAACAATACCTACGGCTACGCCTCGCTCACGTGCAAAGGTTGCAAAGTAATAGCCTACAGCTGTCATTTTCAGAGCGTTAGATGCGGTTGCTTTTTCCCATTTGTATTCCTGTGTGGTAGTTTGCAGCTCAAAACAGCGTATCAAAGGGTCGTCTTTGAGAGAAAGCCGGTCACAGTAGCACTTGTCTAAAATGATCTCCATATTTGACTGGCCTGCACACAGATACACGTCTCCGATGTACAGATCATGCAGAGTATATCTTTCTGTATCGAGCAACAACTCCATTGTGTACGGACCGCCTGCCGGGTACGCAGGAAGCGTCACTGTCCAATTTTCTTCGTGTATTTCATACGAGAACACTTCACCCTGAAAGTGAATTTCCAAAGAGCCCGTCCCTGTCCCCGATATCTGTATCGGACGTTCTCTTTGCAGGACTGCTCCGTCTGCGTAGCATATTCCGAGTTTCATAAAAAAACCGCCTTCCTATCGTATTACAGAGTGCTCGTACGTGCCTTTACTTGACTCGGGAGCAGCTGCGTATGCTGTTTGAAAACACGCCGAAAGTAAGCAGGAGAGCAGAAGTTCAGCTGCTCACATATATACTCTATCGAACATGAGTTTTGAGCGAGCATTTGCTCCGCACGCATGATCCTGATATGGTTTTTGTACTCTGTAGGAGAAAATCCGGTTCCCGCCTTGAACGCGGCATAGAATTTGGACTCTGACATGTTGCACATCTTTGCAAGAGTAGATACGGTAAAGTCGGCGGTGCAGTTTTGCTTAATGTAACTTACCGCCTGCATGATCTCCAGATAGCTTGTGTTATGCCGTGCAACTGACAGCTTGTTCTTTATTTGGGGGTACAGCTCATAGAATCTGCCGACAGCTGTGTACATTGCATCATCTCCCTGACGTACCAGACGGTGAAGCTCAGGGAGTTGGCTGAGAAACCTATCAGGGCAGGAGAATTTCTGCAGAGGATAGTAATGTGCCTGAGTGTGCTGCTGCTGATAGTCAAAGGATATTGAAAAAAAGGATATGTCGGGGGAACCTGTCCAGTCGGAAAAGTAGATCTGGCCTTTCGGTATGTAGATGGCGTCTCCTTTTGACAGCTCGATCTTTGCACCGTTGTGAGATGTAAAGACCGAACTTCCCGAGATGAGTACACCTATTCCTATGAACGGATACCCCGAGGAGCAGTCGTGGTGTCTGGTATTTTTGAAGTTGTGCCGTTCTACGTTGAACAGAGTAATATAATTCATGACCGACATGATGTACTCCTTAGATATAAATAACAAAAGTGGAAAAAAATTGTGATAATTTTGACACCTAAAAGAGAATAGTGTCCATTAAAAACAGTATAATGTCTTGCCCGATAAAAGTCAAGGACTTATAATAAAAATGTATAGCTATCATTATGCAAAA
>JAZNOK010000146.1:0-10290 GCA_045580775.1 Eubacteriales bacterium | reverse complement strand
ACCGCTTGGCCTCCGACTTATTGAGTCCGTGCTTGTCGTATATCACCTGTTTGATCTTTTCGATAAGTGTCAGTACATCTGCAGCTGTAGCTCCTCCCCGATTGATCACAAAACCCGCATGCTTCTCCGACACTTGTGCTCCTCCCACACTAAGTCCCTTGAGTCCTGCCTCGTCGATGAGCTGTGCCGTGAAATGCCCCTCGCACCTCTTAAATGTGCTTCCGGCACTTGGATATTCAAGAGGCTGTTTTTCTCTGCGTTTTGAGATGAGTTCTCTCATTTTTGCATGTATCGCATCCCTCTCTGCGTGACGGAGCTTTAGCATGACTGACAGTATAGCATACTCGGGATGTAAGACAAAGACACTGTGTCTGTAAGAAAACTCAAGTTCCTCTCGTGACATCACAAACAGCCTGCCCGTACTTGTGTCAAGGCACTCCGCTCTGATTACTATATCAGACATCTGCCCCCCGTAAGCACCTGCGTTCATATAAACGCCGCCGCCCACACTGCCGGGGATGCCGTACATAAATTCCGCCCCTTCAAGTCCCGCCTCACAGGCCTCGTTCGCACAGGAGGTAAGCGACACTCCGCACTCACATTCAATGATGTCATCCTCTACTCTTACTCTGTCTGCATTATCGGTAACAATTATTATTCCGTCATAGCCGTCGTCCGAGCACAGAAGATTGCTTCCTCTGCCGACAAGCTTGACTCCGAGTCCAAGCTCCCGTGCACACTCTGAAGCATATACTATCTCTTTTGCACTTGAGCAAAATACCGCAACAGCACACGGACCTCCTATCTTGAAGGTGGTAAGCGATGACATAGGACACTCTGTCCTATATTCGATCTTTTTTTCGGCATAAGCGTCCAGCCTTGCCGTGTAGTTATCTATATCAAAAGAAAACCGCATTTTGTTTTCTCCTTATCGGTTGTTCATTTCACTCTTTTACTGCTCACACTCAAGCATGTCAAGAGCCGCCTGCCGCTGAGCATCGGTAACGCTCAGCCCTCCCAGTATTCTCGACAGCTCCTCCACTCTTCCATCTCTGTCAAGTATAGTGATCTCACTCTCAAGTCTGCTGTCAACGGTCTTTTTGCTGATCTTGTAATGTACATCGGAAAGAGAAGCAATTTGTGCCGAATGCGTTACGCAGATGACCTGGGTGTTTTTTGCACTTTCTTTGAGCTTTAGACCTATTTTGCGTGCAGTCTTTCCGCTCACACCTGCATCTATCTCATCGTATATGACAGTCTGAGATCCATACTTTTCACAGAGCACGCTCTTTAGTGCCAGCATCACGCGTGCTATCTCTCCGCCGCTGGCAGATGAAAGCTCAAGCATCGGCTCTTTATCCGACATAGACAGCATAAATACAACATCATCGGCACCGTCGGCGGTATATCTTTGTTCTCTGTCCGAAGAATTTTCAAGTCCGGTTACTCTCGCCTCAAAGTGCACCTTCGGCATATCAAGAAAGCTCAAAACCTCGCCTACCGAACGCGAAAGCTCCTTTGCCGCCTTGAGTCTTTTGCCGCTTAGGATCTGTGCACAATTCTCCAGTTCTGTCAAAGACTCCTTATACGATCTCTTGAGCTGATCCGTTATCTCATCGAAATTCTCGTACGCTTCTGTCTTTTTTTTGATATCCGCAAGATACGAAAGTATCTCTCCAATATCCGAACCGTATTTTTTCTTCAATTTTCTGAGCGTATCCAGCCTAGCCTCGATTTTATCCAAGCGAACAGTCGGATCCTCGCCCTCCGTATCAGCCAAGGTCTCTGCTGTCTGTGCTATATCAGCAAGCTCGTAATATGCGTTTTTCAGTCTTCCTGACAGTTCGGCAAACTCCGGCACGGCATCGCTCACAGACGTAAGAGCCAATATACTTTTATCTATCAGCATGCATGCGTTTCCCTTTTCGCCTCCGTAGAGTGCTCTGTAGGCAAATGCCGCCTGCTTTCTTATTTTTTCTATATTTGAAAGTCTGAGCTGCTCACACTCCAGCAGCTCCTCCTCTCCCTCTTTTGGTTTTGCCGCTTCTATTTCCTTGATCTGTGCAAGCAAATAGTCATGCTCACGCTCTGTGCGGGATGCACTGTCAAGATGTGTTGCCAGTTTTTTTTGGGTTTCGGTAAATACAGCGTACTTACCGCGGTAAAGCGATAGCTCCTCTGACACGCCCGCATATTCGTCAAGCATACGCAAGTGAGTCCTTCGCTGCAGGAGTGTAACGTTATCATGCTGACCGTGAAAGTCCAAAAGTGTGCCGACGACTGCCTTCTGTATCTGTGCGGTAGCACTGCGTCCGTTCAGCCTGACACTTGAGCGGCCGTCAGAGGTAATGGTCCTTGACACCAACAGCTCTCCGTCATCACAATCATAACCAAGCTCCCTCAGCTGTGCGACGGTACTGTCGGGCAGATCTGTAAAAAGTCCGCTCACCAAAGCCTTCTCTTCCCCTCTGCGTATAAGGTCACGGTCGGTCTTTGCTCCCACCAGCAGTTTTATCGCATCCATGATCACGGTCTTTCCCGCTCCGGTCTCACCGGTAACAGCACAAAAGCCCCCCGACAGATCGACGTCGATGTTCTTTATCACGGCAATATTCTCTATATGGATATTCGAGAGCATCGCACATTCCTCCTCTATTTTGCTTTGTGCGTTTGTTCGTATATTATCACAGAGCACCTATAAGGTGCTTGATGTTTTCTGCGAGACCTTCTGCAGACTCGACCGAACGGCATATTACAATTATGGTATCATCCCCCGCTACACAGCCGAGTATCTCCGCTATGTTGAGACTGTCTATACCTACAGCTACTGCCGCAGCCATCCCGGGGTACGTCTTTAATACAAGCTGATTAAGTGCACAGTCAACATGTGTGATAGACTCAGTCAAAGTGCTGTTGAACTTTGCCGCTACTCTTTTTTCCTCCTTGGGGATCACATATTTATAGACACCGCCGGTACTCGATACTTTTGTCAGTCTGAGCTCTCTTATATCTCTGGAGATCGTTGCCTGAGTGACCTTGTATCCATATTCCTCCAGCTTTGTGATAAGCTCATCCTGCGTTTCTATATCATAATTGCTTATCAGTTCGATTATTTTGCTCTGTCTTGTCTTTTTCATTGTTTTTACCTCGTTCTTTATTATAATTATGTCATATTGCACTCATTATTTTGTTTTGAAGGACCGAGAAAAAATCCTCATTATCCATCGAGATGAGCCTTGCCTTTTTTTGTGCTCGGCTGATGATTATCCTGGTATCGGCGGAAACGTCTATACCTTCAAATCCGTCACAGCTCAAAAACACCCCTACTCTGTTATCAATATCTGTCTCTATCTCTATTTCTCTGTCGGCCGAAAAGACCATCGGACGTGCGGCAGGAGAAAGAGAACACAGAGGTGTAATGCATATACACTCAAGGCTCGGATCAAGCACCGGTCCTCCCGCAGACATCGAATACGCAGTAGAGCCTGTGGGAGTGGATATTATCACTCCGTCTCCTCTGTGATGGGACACAAGAGTTCCGCCGGAATAGATCTTCAGTCCATGTACTCTGCCTATGACCGAGGAATGGAGCACAGCATCGTTGATCGCATTTTCATAAACACACATGCGATCTCCTCCCCTCTCGATACATACTCTCAGTGTCATTCGTTCGCTTATTGAATATCTGCCCTCAAACAGTCTGCTGATGATCTCCGTCTCGTCCTTTCCCACATCTGCCATATATCCTACTCTGCCGAGATTTACTCCGAGAATAGGTATGCCGTATTCAATGGCTGTAGGAGCTCCTTTAAGTATAGTTCCGTCTCCGCCGAGTATTATCACGGCATCCGCACCGCAATAAAGCTCCGAATCGTCAAGATAAAGCACATTATAACCGTCTCCGAGACGGTCTCTGTACTCAGACGGCACTCTTACCTCTGCTCCATGTGATACAACAAGCTCATATATTTTAGTAAAATGCTCAAAACTGCCGTCCTTGACGGTGTTGGTGATAAGCACCGCACTTTTTACCTTTTTGGAAATACAGTCCATTATACCGTGCCTCCCAAATTGTTATTGTTTGGATAATGACTTCAGTCTTTCTCTGACTGACGGAAGCTCCTCTCCCCTTTTTATCAAAAATAGATACTCAGTATTACCGTCGCCTCCCTTTATCGGGGAAAGCATGGCATCGCTAACGTAAAACCCATACAAAAGCACAGAGTCATATACACGCATCAGTGCCTTTTCTCTGTTTTCGGGTCTGGTGACCACTCCCTTACCTACGCTCTTTGCATCAAGCTCGAACTGTGGCTTTACAAGTGATATAAGCACCCCATTACGCGAAAGTAACGGAAACAGGGCAGGATGTATATATGTCTGAGATATAAAAGAAACGTCCATTACAGCAACAGAAAAACCGTCTCCGACATCTGCCGCTGTCATATAGCGTGCATTGCATCCCTCTATGTTTGTCACCCTGGAGTCTCGAAGCAAACTTTCATCCAGCTGTCCGTGTCCGGAATCAACCGCTGTGACAGCACTCGCTCCTCGGCGGAGCAACACCTCGGTAAAGCCCCCTGTAGATGCACCGATATCTATGCACCGGGCACCGCCGACGTCTATACCAAAGCTCTCAAGTGCACTCTCGAGTTTATGTGCTCCTCTGCCAACATACTCTCCTTTTGGAATGTCAAGAAAAACAATGTCAGTCTCGGATATATCCAAACTAGGCTTTTCACTTATCTTTCCGTTGACCGAAACAAATCCCCGACTGATATATTCCTTTGCTCTGGTACGGCTCTTTACAAGTCCGCTGCTCTGAAGATAAACATCCAGCCTCATATCAGCTTCTTCTTTCGCAGAGCCATTCTGCCAAAGCTGTAAGATTCTCGGAGCCGTCATAGTGCGATATCGCTTTCACAGCCTCATCGGTCAGCTTGCGTGCTTTCGCTCTTGCTCCTTCCAGACCAAGCTCGCTCACGAAGGTCGTCTTGTTGCTTTCTGCATCCGAACCGATGTGCTTTCCAAGTGAAGCCTCGTCTCCCTCAACATCCAATATATCGTCTATTATCTGGAACGCCCTGCCTATACACGAAGCGTATCTCACTGCATCATCGACTCTCTTACCGTCCACTCCCGCACTAATACACCCGAGCCGTACCGCCGCCTCGATCAATGCACCTGTTTTCAAACTCTGAAGCTTTTTCAGATAATCATAGCTGACACGTGTGCTCTCCGCATACATATCCATAGCCTGACCGCCGCACATTCCTCTCGCTCCTGCTCTGTCCGCAAGCACACGTACAGCCTCAAGTGCACACTTTGGATCCGTAACGGCACCTGCCGCAATAGAGAAAGCAAGCATGATCAACGCATCTCCTGCAATAAGAGCATGGGCCTCGCCGTATTTTTTATGGCAGGCGGGTCTGCCTCGCCTCATATCATCATCATCCATACAAGGCAGATCATCATGAATGAGCGAGAATGCATGCACCATCTCGAGTGCACACGCAAATCTGACAGCCACAGTCTCATCTCCTCCGAACAAACGGCAAAATTCAAGAACCAAAGCTGCCCTTATTCTCTTGCCTCCTCCGAGAGTAGAGTACGCCATCGCTTCATACAACGATGCTATATCGGTGTCCTCACATACAAAGAACTCCGCCAGTGCCGCCTCTACCTTATCTGCCTGCTCGGTTATGTATTCTTTTATACTTGTTTTTGCCATATCCACACCCCGAAAAAATAGTTGTCAGCCCTTTATGTCGGCAGGCTTAAAGTCACTCTCAACAAGTGTTCCGTCCTCTGCCTTTGTAAGGATCTTTATCTTTTGTTCCGCCGCTTCAAGCTTTTCATTACACATTTTGACAAGGGCGATCCCCTCCTCAAAAACTGCCAATGACTCGTCCAGTGCGGCGTTTCCGCCCTCAAGCATCCTAACAATGCTCTCGAGTCTGGAAAGAGCAGCCTCAAAGCTCATATCTTCTATCTTGTTTTGCATTATATTTTCTCCCTGATCATTTTATTTTGACATCTTCTACCCTGCATCTCGCCTCTCCGTCAGAGAAACTGATACAAACGCTCTGACCGAGCTTTAGTTTCTTTGCTTGCTTGAGCACCTGTCCCTCTCCGTCAGACACGAAGCTATATCCTCTCTTCAGCACCGAGAGGGGACTGAGTGCATCCAACTTTGCCGCAAGTACGAAAAAGGAGGATGTTTTCTTTTCCCTTACCGCAGTCATAGCACCGATCAGTCTCGAGTCAAGATGTCCCAAATCCATGCGTCTGTCATCTATATACCGCTCGGGGTTTTTCAATACAGGCCTGGATGAAAGCTGTCCGAGATACTTACGACGCTCCGACACCATCCCCGAAAGCAAATGCTCACATCTGTCTGTAACATTCGATATCCTCCGCATAAGATCGTGCGTATCCGGAACAGCAAGCTCCGCCGCCGCACTGGGAGTAGGTGCTCGTCTGTCAGAGGCAAAATCGCATATAGTGTAATCCGTCTCATGTCCTACTGCACTTATCACAGGAATAGGCGACGAGGCGATCTCCCTTGCAAGCATCTCATCGTTAAATGCCCACAGATCCTCTATAGAACCGCCGCCTCTGCCGATAATTATCACATCGACGTTTTGCGTCTGCTTAAAATGACGCATCCCTTCGATAAGGCTCGGTGCCGCCTCCGCCCCCTGCACCAATGCGGGATAAAGAACCATCTCCGCATAGGGAAAACGTCTGCCGAGAACATTTATGATATCTCTGACAGCCGCACCTGTGGGGGAGGTTATGACTCCGATACGAGAGGGGATCTTCGGCAGAGGCTTTTTCCTGTCTGCGGAAAACAACCCCTCCGCCTCCAGCTTTCTTTTGAGCTGTTCGTATGCTATGTAAAGCGACCCTATTCCGTCGGGCTCCATATCGTCGCAGTATATTTGGTACTTTCCGTCCCTTACAAAAGCTCCTATACGCCCATGGGCAATTATCTTCATTCCGTTTTCGGGAAGAAATTTCAGCTTTGCATTATTTCCTCGGAACATAACAGCGTCGACTACGCTCGTTTCGTCCTTGATACGAAAATAAAAATGCCCCGTCTTATAGTGGTTTGTAAAGTTTGATATCTCTCCTCTCAGATACACATCATAAAGATACCTGTCAGATTCGAGCTTGCTCTTTATATATTCGTTTAGTTCGCTGACGCTAATGATGTTTTTTCCGTCAGCCGTTGTATTTATGTTTTCCGTGTACATGTACACCGTGCCTTCCGTTTTTATTGATGCTGTGAAAGATGCTTTTCAAGTGCCAGCAACGCTACCCCTGCGGCATTGTCAGAAGAGTACTCGGGGGAGGCGAAACGTGCATGCGGATACCTTTGCGTCAGTCGTTTTCTTATAATGCTGTTGGACATTACTCCGCCCGCATACAAAAGCACAGATCTGCCGTAAAGCTCTGTTGCGGCATCAGTCATCTTTATCAGAGTCTTTGCGATATATTCAAGCACAAAAGCTGCAGTATACCCCTCGTCCTGTGACTGCAGGTATGCTTTTTTTGCCAGATTTTCCAGTCCTGACAAACAGCAGTCAAGCCCCTTGACACTAACGCAAAAGCCACCCACTCTGTCATGCGATGCATAATAATCAAGAGCCTTTCTCTCAAGCTGTGCCCCGCACGGAAACTCAAGCCCGAGCATCACTCCGCATCTGTCTACCGCCTGGCCTGCATTAAGGTCTTTTGTCTGTCCTATGATATGTGCCTCTATTCCCTGCAGTGTCCTTTTGCACCTAAGCATCTCGGTCGTTCCTCCCGAAACGTGAAAGGCAGTAAACTCACCCTCTACCCCATCACGGTCAAGAGCCGAAGAATACATAGCAGCCGCTATATGTCCTGCCTGATGCGAGCAGGTATATATAGGAATACCCATACTCTCGGAAAGAGCTGTCGCCGCTGCTACCCCTGACAAAAAACAGGGCATATAAGAACCCTCTGCATCACGCGGACGCTCACTTACTCCTATGCAAACCACATCACATTCGGATATTATTCCGTTTGCCCGTTTGAATACGGCAGGCAGGTTCTTGGTATGAAAAAACACCGCATCAGACTGTCTGAGTCCAACCTCTCCTTCCTTTACAGGTAAAGGAGCTTTAATATTCTCTATCACACGTCCGTCAATACCCGCAATGCATAGAGACGTCGTGTAGTTGCTCGTATCTATGCCGAGCACGATCTGCTTTTTCATTCTTCGATCTCTTTAGCTATAGCATTCAGAATACCGTTGACAAATCCTTTTGCCTTTATATCGTCATATTTCTTTACGATCTCTATAGCCTCATTTATGGCGATGTTGTATGGGGTCTTTGTCCACTTCATCTCATAGATACACAGACGCATTGCAGCACGGCTCACTCTGGATATACGGTCAAGATTCCACCCTTCGCTCTTCTGTGAAATGAGCCCGTCTATCTCCTCCAGGCTCCGGGATACTCCGAAGAAGGTCTGTCTGATGTAGTCGATCTCTTCTATGTCTCTTTCTTCGATGGCGTTTTCATATATCTGTTCAGTATCGTACTCACGGTTAAAATCAAGTTCGTAAACCATACCGAATACTGCCTCTCTCTGTTCGCGTCTTGTCAGCATTGCTTTTCCCTGCCGCTTATGCGGCTCCTTTCATTTGTGCTAATAGTCATAAAGACATAACTATACTATTTTATCTAACTATAGTATTATATATAATTTTATGCGTAATGTCAACCGATTTTGCCATCTTACTTTGCATATATACAAAAAATATTCACTATTTTGTTAAAAAAAACGATACTCCCTTGAAAAAAAGAACACAGTGTGATATCATTGTGTTCAGAACTTACTTTCGAGGTACACGTAATGAAGCTTATCAACACGATCAAAAGAATTGCTTATTCGAGCACGTTTGTATTCACTGTGACGATATTTATCTTTATGGCGATGTTTGCCGTAATAGAGGAAGATGCATCCGTCACACAGACACGTGCCATACCTCTGTCAAACTATCCATGGATACTTTTGTTTTCTGTGATAGTGGGCTCACTTGACAATTTTCTCACGGCAAAGAGCGTACCGCTTGCCCTGAGGCTGCCCGTACACTTTGTAGGCGTGATGGGAGCTTTTTATGTAATCATACTGCGAATATTCGGACTCGGACAGCACGGACGCGGACGCTTCTCCGTGATGCTCGTTGCAGCTATAATTTACACAGTTGCGGTAGTTATCGGATATCTGCACAGAAAACTGATGCGTAATTTGGAAGCAGGCTCAGAGCAAAAAAAGCAACTAAAAGCACAAGCACAGGAACAGATGCAACCCTTACCAACCGAAGAAAATGATAACTGACAAAACAACACATCAAAAATCCCATGACTCAAGACGGCAGTTTCGGAGTCATGGGATTGTTTATTGCATTTTTCGAGAGTTGCGTATCGGCATTTTTCACAGCTTTTCACACAAATTTTTGATTATAGTTTAAGGTTTTGTTAAATTTATTTTTCTTTTAAAAAAAGACTTGAAAATTTGACAAAATACATATATAATGTCATTTGGGGAAAGTTGGAAAGAACTTGCAAAAAGTTATGCTTTTCCCTGTCTGCAAAAGCAGTTGCAGCACTTCATTATGATTTTTTAAAGAATATATAAAAACATTCACAAACGGAGGTACAGACATGACAACAAACAAGTTTGTCAAATCATGGATAGACGAGATGGCTTCCATGACACAACCCGACAAGATCGTATGGATCGACGGATCAGAAGAGCAGGCAGAAGCTCTCAGAGCCGAGGCATGCTCTACAGGTGAGATGATCAAGCTCAACCAGGATCTTCTCCCCGGCTGTTATCTTCACAGAACAGCTGTCAACGACGTAGCAAGAGTTGAGGGCAGAACATTTATCTGCACATCCAAAAAAGAGGACGCAGGTAACATCAACAACTGGATGGACCCCAAGGAATGCTACGCGAAGCTTACAAAGCTCTACACAGGCTCTATGAAGGGCAGAACGATGTACGTTATTCCCTACTCCATGGGCGTTGTAGGTTCTGACTTTGCTAAGTACGGTATAGAACTCACCGACTCTATATACGTTGTTCTCAACATGCTCATCATGACAAGGGTCGGCACAAATGTACTCGAGGCTCTCGGTGAGTCTGACAACTTCATCAAGGGACTTCATGCAAGAGCTGACATAGATGAAGAAAACAGATACATCGTTCACTTCCCCGAGGACAACACCATCTGGTCTGTTAACTCCG
>JAZNOK010000145.1:0-2659 GCA_045580775.1 Eubacteriales bacterium | reverse complement strand
CGGGTGAGTATCTTGGCTCAGGTGAGTACCCTTGCTCGGGTGAGTATCTTGGCTCAGGTGAGTACCCTTGCTCGGGTGAGTATCTTGGCTCGGGTGAGTACCCTTGCTCGGGAGAGTATCTTTGCTCGGGTGAGTACCTTTGCTCGGGAGAGTACCTTTGCTCAGGTGAGTACCTTTGATCTGAGTACTTGGTTTCTGTGCGTGGATTTATATTCGGCACCTGCCCCACGTGAGGAGGTGTGCGGCTCGAGCTTGGGCGGAGATCCTTGCCGCATATCGGACAGAACCTGCTGTCGTCGGGGATCTGCTTTCCGCAATATTTGCAAAACATATAGTCACCTCTTGTCAATCAACTCAAAAAACAATTCTTTTTATTATGATACCACAGATCTCACATCAAGTCAACCGCCAAAAAGCAAGCTTTATTCCGAGCAGAACTTCGGTATTTAACCTATATTTAACATGGATTTAACATAAGTACGCTTTTAGATTTAACATTGGACGCGTACAATATAAAATGAAGTTTTATGCTTAAATTTGTGATTAAAAAGATCATCAACAGAGGTGCAACATGGGATTGTTTGAAATTCTGTCACTTGTGGGCGGACTTGCTATGTTCTTGTTTGGTATGAACTTGATGGGACAGGCACTTGAAAAACGTGCCGGCAACAAGCTCAAGACCATTCTCGGTAATATGACTTCCAATACTTTTAAGGGATTTTTGCTCGGACTCGGTGTTACGGCGATAATTCAGTCATCTTCCGCTACTACGGTAATGGTAGTAGGATTTGTAAACTCGGGACTTATGACTTTGCGTCAGTCGATCGGAGTTATCATGGGTGCCAATCTCGGTACATCCGTCACATCCTGGATCCTTTCGCTCTCAGGAATCGAGGGAGATGTTCTTTGGGTCCAATTGCTCAAACCCTCCTCGTTTACTCCTGTTTTGGCATTTGTGGGTATTATTTTCTATATGTTCCAGAAAAACCCCAAGAGAAAGGATACCGGACTGATCCTTCTCGGATTTGCCGTTTTGATGTTCGGAATGGAGGCAATGTCAGACTCAGTGTCGGGACTCAAGGACGACCCCGCCTTTACAAGTGTGCTGACAATGTTCTCAAATCCTATACTCGGTGTTCTTGTAGGTACGGTGGTAACAGCGATAGTTCAGTCATCGTCTGCCTCTGTAGGTATATTGCAGGCTCTTACCACTACTGGAGCTGTTACATTTAATACAGCAGTCCCGATAATCATGGGACAGAATATAGGTACGTGCGTTTCGGCAATGATCAGCTCCGTCGGAGCATCAAAGAACGCCCGTCGTGCATCCATTGTGCATCTTTCTTTTAACGTGATAGCAACCCTGATACTGTTGCCTTTGTATTATCTTTTGGCAGTGCTCCTGCCGGATAATGTTATCGGAATTATCCATACCGCGGTTGATCCGCTCGGTATTGCTGTCGTTCATACCGGATTTAAGATCCTTGCACTTTGCATACTCATGCCCTGCTCGGGTCTGCTTGAGAAGCTTGCTTGCAAGGTAGTAAAGGACAATGGCAAGGGAGAGATACAGCTGCTTGACGAAAGATTGCTTTCTACTCCGTCCGTTGCTGTAGAAAGATGCAAGACCGTAGCCAAGACCATGGCAGAGCTCGCGGTAAATTCTCTCAAGGAGGCACTGCCTCTGCTCGATGGCTTTGACGAGAAAAAGTCCAACAAGATCCGCGAGGACGAGGACAGTGTTGATATGTATGAGGACAAGCTCGGTTCATATCTTGTCAAGATATCAGCAAAAGAACTGACCGGTGCAGACTCGGCTGAAGTTAGCAAGCTTCTGCATATTATCGGAGACTTTGAGAGGATCAGCGACCACGCTTTGAATATAGTCGGATCGTCTGAGGAGATGAGCGACAAGGGCATTCAGTTCTCTGAGGATGCCCACAGAGAGCTGGCTGTAATGATAGATGCAGTATCTGAGATTCTTGATCTTTCGCTGAAGGCATTCTGTGACGGAGATCTCGATGCCGCAGTAAAGGTGGAGCCGCTCGAGCAGGTCATTGATGTTCTCAGAGAGCAATTAAAGCGTAAGCACATAGCACGTCTGCAGAGAAACGAATGTACGATCGAAATGGGCTTTATCCTCACTGACATATTGACAAGCTTGGAGAGAATATCGGATCATTGCTCCAATATCGGAGGCTGCATACTTGAGATGCAGCATGAGGATCTGGATATACACGAATATCTCAGAAAAGTCAAGACAGGCGGCGACAAGGAATTTACAGATCACTACGATTATTACAAGGTAAAATACGCCCTCTGACGGAGAACAGCATCCGGTTCTGCGTGATACACGCAGGATATATGCCAAAAGATCGGGCAAACTATTCCCATATATGAAAAAAGAGAGTCATGTGGCACCTTCCTTACGGATGATGCCACATGACTCTCTTTTTTGCTCTGTAGAAACATAACAAGCAATAAGAGCGAATCCCCATCCCCGCATAGATAAGTGAGACTCCAAATCTTCGATTTGGCAAGTCGAACTTATGCATGCGAGCGACAGTGAGTCGCTTAAGTGAGACTCCAAATCTTTGGTTTGGCAAGTCGAACTTATGCATGAGAGCGAAAGCGAGTCGCTTAAGTGAGACTCCAAATC
>JAZNOK010000144.1:0-17748 GCA_045580775.1 Eubacteriales bacterium | reverse complement strand
TAATGACAACTTGATTGTAGAACGCAGACGTATGGAACAAACGGTTAAAAAATTTGCACCGGGCGTAATATCCGGTCTTCAGTATGGAGATAAAATTATTGTAGAATCGTTTGAAACTATTGCCGATACAACAGCAGGACTCGCAGATGAAATGTTTAGAATCGTTGTAAGCGGAGTAGATGTGTTTACACAAAGTGGTCAAGTATTAGTTGATGCTATGACACGTGCTGCAATGGTTCCGTATATGATAACGCAAAGAATCATATCTCGTCGCGAGAGAGCAGTAAACCGGCAAGAGGGCATCGAGCAAGCTAAGAAGAAGGGCAAGTACACCGGCAGAAAGCCGATTGAAGTAGATGAAAACACGCTTCGTCAAGTTGCCAAGGAGCTTGATGAAGGTCTTATCACCGTCGAAGAGGCAATGAAGAGAGTAAAGATCAATTCCAGATCTACATTCTATAGAAAACTGAGAGGACTGCAATAATCTAGGAGGTTATGGTTTGAGTAAAAATTCATGGGGATTTGAATTGCCCGACTCTATTTGGGAAACACAAAAAATCATTCGAAATATGACATCCGCATTTGAAACATGGAAGATCAGTCGGGATTTTTTATATATGCAAAATATGACAGGTGCGGTTGCAGCAGTTGAATCTTATCAATCGATTTTGAAGAGTATCATTCCAATTGATACAGCAACGAGTTTATTAGCAAGTGCATCATCCATGCAATCGGTACTTGCCGGCATCCAAATTCCTAAAACGATAGACATAATTCCTACAATGGAAAGATTCTTACCTATAATAGATGATGCATGGAAAATGCCCACTATAGATTGGAATTGGATGTCTGAAACACTATCCGCATATGGTGATGATTTCAACCAAGATGAAACAAGTGATTTGCTAACCGAGGATATTCGCGAAGAACTTGACGAGAGTATTCATGAAATTATGATTTCAGGCGATTCCGAGGAAGTGGTGAAATCGAAGTTTCTAGAATGGCAGAATCGTCATCCGGTCCTTGCATTTGTACTTATACAAATATTGTTGGCAATCATAATTAACATAGCATCTGGTGTGATAGGAGATTGGGTGACTGGAGTGTTGACGAAGAAATCAAATCTATATGAAGAAGCAATAGCCACATCCAATGTTGTAATTAATATTGATGTCGATCAAAATATAACTGTTGTAAACGAAGTTCCGTACTATTATGAGATTGTATATACAGATCCCGAAACCGGAGAGGAAATAAGAGGATATGTATATAAGGCAAATGTTGCTATCGAACAAGAAGAACCCTTAGGGGAAGCAACAGAATGTTCAAATATTGATCCGCAGTAAACAAAGAAAAAACTTAACGTGCTTAGCAAGTTTAAGCTGTATAAGAAACGAGGAGAAGGTAGTGAAAAAACGAGGGATATTTTCTATTGAAGAACGATTTGGGCAAATTGTCAAACCAAAAAGAAATCATTTGTTAAGGAATATTATAATTGGTGTTATTGCACTAATAGTTGTTATTCTGTGTTCCATTGGATTTCTAAACTTATTGCAAAAGAATTGCGTGGAAGATTTAGAGACCTGGACAAGCTCTTTACCTTCATATTGGGGTGGAATAATTGGGGGAATTATCTCTGGATTATTATCTTTTTTGGGTGTTTACTTGACAATAAGGTATTACCGCAATTCAGATCTCACTAAAAACAGAGTGGAACATATGCCTTTCATTAATATCAATTTAGACAAAGCAGAAATCTCAAAAGTAGAAGAAGTGGCAGATGAAAACTTAATTGAAGTACCAGGACGTTTTTACGAAATCGACAAAAGTAATGTGGTTATTATAGATGTACTGCTTGAAAACATAGGAAATAGCTTTGCTAATACGCTTGTACTTAAGCTAAACAAAAATGTAGGAGGAGAGTCCTATCAAAAACTATTAAAAGTTGGGGACAAAGAAAAGCTGCAGCTAAAATTTTACTTAAACGATGCACAACATGTATCACGAATTTCATTCGGTTTACAGTATGTTGACTCTATGACGAACGAATATATTCAAATTTACACGGTGAATTGCAAGAACCATATAGGGTTTATCTCGGTAGATGATTTGAAAGAGTTGATTACAATCGAAAACGGATATCCTCAATTTCTTGGGCAAGTTCATCATCTTGGTGAATAAGAGTTTTTCACAAATCTAAATAATAAAAACCTCTGGAATCAAGCGATTCCAGAGGTTTTTTGGTCGGAGTGACAGGGTTCGAACCTGCGGCCTCAACATCCCAAATGTCGCGCGCTCCCAACTGCGCCACACCCCGATTTTTATTCAATTTTTCTTCTTTTCGCGTGGAAGTGGGACAAACTGTGGTCAAACGCAAATTCCACGCGATTTTGCGTTTTCTTAAAACTCCGAAAGTCCGCACCGTTAAAGGCTTTTCGGGACCTTCTTATTTTCTCGGCTATAACTGCTAGGCACGCTCCCAAAGCAGGCGCGCTACCAACTGCGCTACATCCCGTTCGTACCTAGGTAGTATATCAAAACTTGAGTTAAATGTCAAGTGGTAAAACACCAAATTATCATATAAGTAACTTGCAGTTAACCTGTAAGAAGCCGGTAAATTAAACATCGTGTGTTGTATTTGCGTATGCAGGGTGGAAAAGCTGATCCGAAACACAAAGGATGAAAGAACCTGTTTCAAAATAAAGCAACGTTCATGACTGCATATCATAGATGCTAAGTTATGTAGGGTGGTAATTCTATAAACAAGTTGAAATCGGCAGACTTATTTGATATAATAAGCTTAAATAGTATAGTTACGCTAAAAGTGTGGATAAAGGGGTACAAAATGACGCTGAGTGAGATATTTGAGGGTGAAAAAATCGAATATTATGCACCTATACAGCTGAAAAGAGCAAATGTGATAAAACCGTATTTGCTCGATCGGTGCGGTATTACAGTGGACAGTGGATCTGCACTTATGATGTGTGTGCCGTATTTTTCATCTTTGCCGGAGAATATTTCGGCGTATGCCGGCTCGCGTGATTATCATCTGTATTTTGAGCAGTTGTTTGACAGGGTTATTCCTCAGCTGAGGGGGATTTACCCGGGTTATTCCTTCTACGGATTTGCAGATCATTCTCCGTTATCCGAAGTGCCCGCTGCTGCTATGGCGGGATTGGGCGTGATCGGAGACAATCATATGTTCATCACTGAGAAGTATTCGTCATTTGTTTTTCTCGGTGAGATAATCTCTGACATGCCTGCCGATATGTACGGCATCCCCTTGTACGGAGGGGATGTCGGCACATGCACTCATTGCGGAGCGTGCAAACGTGGATGCCCCGAAGGGCTGGATATAACATCTTGTTTGTCTGCTCTTACTCAGAAGAAAGGGGAACTCGACGCAGGTGAGCGGGCACGTATTGCGGCTCACGGAGTTGCGTGGGGATGCGACCGTTGTCAAAATGTGTGCCCTTATACTAAGAGAGCGATAGATAGCGGAAGTATATACACTCCTATAGATTTTTTTCACGAAAAGAGGATCGAGACAATAGATCTTGAAGAGATTTGGTCGATGAGCGAAGAGGAGTTTTTTGAGCGGGCTTTTTCGTGGAGAGGCAGGGAGACAATAGCACGGAATTTAAAGATACTGGGAGGTGACGGTGAATGCTCAGGCTGATATACGGTGGCTTTGGAAGCGGAAAAAGCACGAGAGTGAACGAACTTATCCAAGAGGCAATAGACGGCACGGATAAGTACAAAAAGAGCGTCTATCTGATCGTCCCGGAGCAGGATACTGTGCGTGCTGAGCTTGAAGCGGCACGGGATATGCCGCCGCTTTATACTTTAACATTCGAAGTTCAGAACTTTTCACGTTTGGCAAACACGGTTTTCCGTTCTCTCGGGGGGCTGTGTTACAACTACGCGGACTCCCAGTCAAAGGCACTCTGCATGTGGCAGAGCATACGCTCTATTGGCGGAATTATCAGTGAACCGATGCTGGAGCTTGACGAGTCCAGGATAAATGCTATGCTGTCGGTTATGAGTGAACTCAGAGCTTCAGGAGTAGCTACAGGGGAACTTGAGGGGGCAGCACAGCGTCTTTGTGTAGATACGCCTCTCGGACGTGAGTTGTATGATCTGTCAGCGATCCTTACAGTATATGAATCTGTGCTCGAGCAGAAATATACAGACAGCGAAAAGGACCTTGACCGTTTGTGCAGTATTCTCGAACAAAACAGGTTCTTTTCCGGGTGTGACATATTTATCGATGGTTTTATGAGTTATACCGCCCCTCAGATGAAAGTGATAAAGCGTCTTATAGCTGATGCGAATACGGTTACTGTCACATTGCCCTGCGACAGAACCAGGGGAAGCTACAGCTACACAGCAGAATCCGAGCATGTATCGGCGAGGCTGATATCATACGCACAAGAGCTTGGCGTAGAATGTGTGTGCGAAGATATGGGGGATAATCTCAGAGGACAGTACGCAGATATACGTTATGTGGCTGATCACCTGTACAGAAAAGGATCTGAGGTATATGACGGTGAGTGCGGGCATGTTCGCTTTTATGAATGCTCTGATGCAAGAGAGGAAGCCGAGGCTGTAGCGTGCTTTATAAAAGAAAAGGTACAAACAGGCAGCCGTTACCGTGATATAGCGGTAGTTGCGAGAAATGCTGATGACTATGCGGGTATACTGGATGCTGCGTTTGCCCGCCATGATATACCATGCTTTTTTTCCTGTGAAGTAAAAGCTGAATCACATCCCGCAGTAAAGCTGCTGTATGGGGCGTTTTATCTGTACATAAAAAACTGCCGCCGCGAGGATGTTATATCATATCTGAAGACAGGTCTGTGCGGTGTGACAGCACAGGATTGCGACCTTTTTGAAAAGTATGTTAATACATGGAAGATAAACGGCAGAAGGTTCATGTCGGATGTTCCGTTTTCAAGCAATCCTGCAGGGTATACCGACAAAATGACAAAGCAACAGAGCTACATCCTTGATTGCTCAAACAGGGTGAAGGATACGCTGATAGATCAGCTGTCGGGACTTTTTGCGTCATTGGACGGTGAGCACACAGTAAGGGAGATCAGCCGCTCTGTATGGGAGTTTATGGAAAAGCTCGGAATAGAGCAGAAGCTTGAGAGCGAGGCACGTGCGGCGATGGAATCCGGAGACGAGCAGGCCGCAAGAGAGAGCGAGGGAATTTACAAGTGCATTGCAGATACTCTTGATACTATAGTGGATACAGCAGCCGATGAAAAGGTGGACGCACCGGAGTATCTTAGACTGCTGAAAATGTGCCTGAGATCGAAGACCGTGTCAGTTATTCCCACATCTGCTGATGCTGTGACTGTAGGAAGTGCCCACATGCTGAGGACCTCAGGTATATCACATGTGTTTGTTATCGGGGCGTGCGAGGGAAGCTTCCCCATGCCAATAAAGGATGTTGGATATTTTGACAATGTTAAGAGAAAAAAGCTCTCTGAGGTAGGCATAGACATTCTTCGTGATGTTGAAAGAGAGTATTCAAACGAGCTGTTTTTCTATGTAAGAGCAGTATGTTCCGCTTCTGAAAGTGTGACTGTGACGTTTCCTAGTATAGATGTTAATGCGTCTGCTGCAAAGATATCCGGTTCAACTCAGAAACTTATGGAGCTGCTCGGCACAAGAGAAGCGGTCCGCTTTGGTTCGCTTTCGGTCAAAGACAGAGTATATGATGCGGCGGCATTGGCAGAAATGGCAATGACAGCCGATATAGATACGTCTACAGGGCAGACGGAGGCGTTGCTATGCCTTGCACGTGAAGGGGAGCTTGATCCCTATGAGCTGGAGCGGGTTTTATCTCCGGAGCTGACCGAGCAGATGTATCACGGAAAGCTGTCTATGACTCAGTCGAGGATCGAGAGCTACGCCAAGTGCCATTTTATGTATTTATGTAAATATATCCTAAAGCTGGAAGATGCGGGAACCGGGGATTTTTCTCCGAGCGATATCGGAAATTTCGTTCACGATGTTCTTGACAAGCTGACAGGAGAGCTTACTGTAGACGGCAAATTTACAGCAGATATACCAAAGCAAGAACTTGACTCAAGAATAGATCGGATATCAGGTGAATACCTGAGCCGTGTATTGCCTGAGCAGGATGCAAAGAGTGCAAGACTAATGAGCGTAATGCGTCGCATCAGACGTTCTGTGGGGCTGATTTGTGAGAATATATGCCATGAGTTTGAGCAGTCATATTTTACTCCTGTTGCACATGAGATGAAATTCCTTGACGATTCTCCGCTCAACCCCACTCCTCTTGAGTTTTCAATAAAGGAAGGCGTCTCGCTCTCTCTTTGGGGAATACTCGACCGTGCTGATGTTTACAGACGGGATGGAGATGTCTACGTCAGGGTAATAGATTACAAAACCGGTGCGAAGGACTTTTCCCTTGACGATATAAAGGTAGGACTCAATCTTCAGCTAATGATATATTTGTTTACTCTCTGTGCTCAAAAAGGGGATAGGTTCAGGGAGTTTTTGGGATGTTCGGAGGATGGACGAATACTTCCTGCGGGTATGCTCTATTACAGTGCTGCTGTGGGGGATGTTCTTATTGACAGTCCGTGCACGCGTGAGCAGGCATTGGCAACGGCGGAAAAAGGACTGACGAGAAAGGGACTTTTGACGTGCGATGAGTCAATACTCCGTGCTATGGAGCCGGATCTTTTAAAACGGTATATTCCGGTTTCACAGGGAAAGACAAATCTAAAGGCAGAACGCGGTGTAAAGCTTGTAGATCCTGATGAATTTGCAAGTATCGAGCATCAGATGACCGAGAGTATCAGGTCTATCGCACTCGACATGTGCGAGGGAAAGATAGATGCGTCTCCCCTTGAATACAAGGGGATGTCTCCGTGCAGATACTGCAGTGCAAGGGTAATATGCAGAAGATGTGACGGTGCATCAGAAGCCATATCACCCGATGATTTTGAAAACGATTGAGAGGAGGGAGCTGTATGAATAATAACGTGAGTGAGTCTTCGCAAAAGAAAACAATAACATGGACAGCTGCCCAGGAGCAGGCGATGGCGGCAAGCGGCAGGAATGTGCTTGTGTGTGCGGCGGCAGGCTCCGGAAAGACGGCTACTCTCACCGAAAGGATCATTCGCAGATTGACTGACCCGACCTCCCCCTCAGATATATCGCGTATGGTGGTCGTTACTTATACAAAGAACGCCGCTACTGAGCTGAAGGAAAAGATCTACCGTGCGATCAGTGAGAAATTGAAACAAGAACCTGATAATCGTGATCTGGCTATACAGCTGATGAAGCTGCCCGCGGCAAGAATAAGTACGATACATAGTTTTTGTTATGATATAATAAAGCGAAATGCCGCAAAACTCGGTATGTCATCCTCAGTAAAAATTGCAGATGCCGCTGAGTGCGAGATACGATCACACCGCGTCATGGAGCAGCTGGTGTGCGATCTGTACGACAGAGAGCAGAAGGATGGGCAGTATGACTTTAGCATGCTTGCGGAGTGTCTGACCTCAGCAAAGGGAGAAGGGACGCTCTCTGAGTTGTTTTTGGCTCTGTACAAAAAGCTCTGTTCATATCCGGGAGGAGCGAAAAATCTTGAGAGAGTGGCAGGCGAATATGATGCCGTCATTCAAAATGAGTTTTTTGATACAAAGTACGGAGAGGTGTACAGATATTACACCGAGAAAAAGGCTCGCGGACTTGAACAGAAATATACAAGGCTGATCAGCAGACTTCAGATGGAGAATAATGATCATCCTTATCTGGAGGCATTGCAGTCGGATCTTTTGTGTGTGAGGTCTGTGCTGAGTGCGTTGCCGCATGGGTATCAAAGCACCCGCAACGCTGTCGTATCTATTACCAGAATAGTATTGAACGGACTCAATTCCAAGCTTGCGACCGAGACAAGCGACCTTGTAAAACCGCTTCGCGAAGAACTTAAAAGCATCCAGGAGAAGCTTTGCACAATGTATGCGTATACTTCGGAGCAACTTGATGATGCCGCATCGAAAACAGCAACTCTATCAAGGACGCTTGCGTGCGTGATGAGTGAGTTTGAGCGGCGTTTTCGAGAGGATAAGCGTGAGGCAGGGATACTTGACTACAATGATCTTGAATACTACGCAAACGAGCTGCTATGGCAAGACGGAGAAAAGACCGAAGCAGCCCTCGAGATCGCGGCTTTGACAGACGAGATATATATAGATGAGTATCAGGATGTCAACAGAGTGCAGGAAAACATTTTTCTTGCTGTATCAAACGGAAAAAATCTCTTTATGGTAGGAGATGTAAAACAGGCGATATATGCCTTTCGCGGAGGCGATCCTTCTCTTATAACGCAGAGAAGACGTGAACACGAAAAGTATGAAGATAATACAGAGAGCGACCGCCCTTGCTCTGTGTTTATGCAAAACAACTTCCGCAGTGACAGCACGGTTGTCAATTATGTAAACGATGTGTGTGCGTGGTTGCTCGGACACAGCGGAGGCAAGTTTGAGTATACAAAGGAGGATGAGCTTGTATACTCGAAGGACGGCGGAAAGATATCCGACAGTGAGTGTTATCCTCGGTTCATTCTATGCGAAAAAAGCAGCAAGGAAGATAGAGCGGAGGCAGAAGCGAGCTTTGTTGCTGAGGAGATAGTGAGACTTCTTTGCGATGGATACAATAAGGACGGTACAAGGATCGAGCCGAAGGATATTGCGGTGATCTTTCGCTCTGACAAAAAGCACGCCGCCAAGTTCAAGCAAGAGCTGGAGCGTAGAGGAGTGCCCGCATACTCTCCTGCAAAAAGTTCACCGTTCGATACGCCGGAGCTGCAGCTTGTGATGTGCATGCTCAATTCTATCGACAATCCCCACAGAGATATATATCTTGCGGGAGTGCTGATGTCGGAGCTTTACGGCGTTAGTGCTGAGGAGCTGGTGCGTATCAGACGAGAGTTTCCGGAGGCTGTATCACTGTATGAAGCTGTATGCAGCTATACCGACAGGTTTGCATGGGAAAAGGGCAGGTTCTTTATTGAACAAAATGATAAATACAGGAATCTGTCCAGGAGTATGCCTGTGGACAGACTGATATGGCAGATCTACCTTGATACGGGGCTTGTCAGATGTGCGGTGAATAGATACAGCAGTACATACGCAAGAAGAGAAGCAAAGAAAAACTGCATGCTTATTTATGATGCTGCACGTTCGTTTGAATCGGGAGCGTTTAAAGGACTGTATAACTTTATTGAATATATTGACGGGGCAGTCAAACGCGGAGCGTTTGATGCAGGTGGTATAGATACCGGTACAAACGCCGTGCGTCTGATGAGCATGCACGCTTCAAAGGGCTTGGAGTTTCCGGTGTGCTTTGTCTGCGGTACAGGCGATGCGATGAACAAAACAGACTCGAGACAGTGGCTTTTGTTTGAACCTGAGATAGGTATCGGATTTAAGCTGAGAGGCGAGGATGGTTTTTCTGTTTGCGATACTCCGATGAGACGTGCGATAGCATTGATAAAGGATGAGTTCACATCTGAGGAAGAGATGCGTATACTGTATGTTGCTTTGACCAGAGCATGCGAAAAGCTCTATGTTACAGCTCAGGCGGATGCCAGATCCGGTGCTGAGAAGCTTTTAGAAAAGGTCGGATACAAGTCGGAGCTGTTCGCATCAGATACTATTCTGAGCGTGGGGAGCTTTGCCGAGGGGATACTCATCGCTCACGCCCGAGGAGAAATGAATATTCCATGTGAGCGTGTAGTTGTCTCGGATAACGATACAGTCAGCACCTTTGACTATATCGAATCGACCGGTACTACAGCTTTGTCGGAAGACATCGGATATGAGGACACGCTGGATCTTCTCAGAAAGAGGCTGGGATATGAGTATAAGCACGCGGCTCTTACAAGGATCAGAGCAAAATTCTCGGTTTCAAAGCTCTACCCTACCGTCTTGGATAACACCGAAGCGGATACGGATCAGCTCCGTCCGGCACAGCTCGACTTTTCTCGAAAGCCGCACTTTCTGTCAGAGAAAAAACCGGTGGGCGGTGCCGAGAGGGGAAGTGCTACTCACCTTATTATGCAGTTTGCTGATTTTCAGCGGATGGAGAATGAAGGGGTAAGTGCGGAACTTGATCGGTTGGTCAGAGAGGGGTTTATAGACAAAAGCAGTGCCGAGATAGCCAATATACACGATATTGAGAGGTTCTTGGAGAGCGGTTTTTACCGTAGAATAAAGAATGCAGACAGACTGTGGAGAGAGTTTCGCTTTAATCTGCAGCTGGACGCAGAGATATTTACAGAGGATGAGCAGCTGCGAAAAGAGCTGGAGGGAGAAAAGCTGCTTGTGCAGGGAGTAATAGATGGGTTCTTTGCGGAGGGAGAGGATATAGTCCTATTCGACTACAAGACCGATCACCTTACCGAATACGAGCTCTCACATCCCGATCAGGCGAGACGAAAGCTCACAGAGAGACATTCACAGCAGCTGTGTTATTACAGGATGGCACTGGAGCAGATATTCTCGAGGAAAATTGAGCAGGTATATATCTACTCTTTGCCGCTCGGAGAGGAGATCTGTGTCGATACATCCAATCTTATACACAATAGTCCGAATGCGGAGTTGGTAATATGAAAGAAAAAACAAAAAATAACATAATACTTGTAGGAATGCCGGGATGCGGGAAAAGCACCGTCGGCGTTGTCGCGGCGAAAATGCTGGGTATGAGTTTTCTTGATACTGATATCATCATACAAAACAAATACAAAAGCAAGCTCTGGCAGTTGATAGAAAAAATGGGATGCGAGGGCTTTATACAGCTTGAGAACGAGGCATTGTCGGAGATAGAATGCAACGGACACGTGATCGCTACAGGGGGCAGTGCTGTATACGGCACCGATGCGATGGAGCATCTCAGAGATATCGGGCATGTGGTATATCTGTCGCTTTCTCTTGATTCTGTACGTGAACACATCGCAGGCACAGGCACCTCACGCGGGATAGTGTACCGAAGCGGAGCTGACCTGGATGCTTTGTACCGTGAGAGAACGCCGTTGTACGAAAAGTATGCAGATTATACGGTGGACTGCAATGGGCTTACGGTTACACAGGCGGCAGCCTGTATAGAGAAAATAGCATTGTCTTTGACTTGACACAGGGGATGTTTGCGTGTATACTTTATTTGATTAACATTACGAAACGGAAAGTACCATCAATGAAAAACACAATTATCGGAATAGATGTAGGCGGCAGCACTACAAAGATCGTCGGTTTCAAGCTTGAAGAAGGCAACAGAGAGCTGATCACTCCTCTGTTTGTCAAAGCAGGAGATCCTATTACCTCGCTTTACGGAGCGTTTGGAAGATTTCTCAATGACAACTCACTGTCTCTTGAGGATATAGAATGCGTGAAGGTAACAGGCGTCGGCTCTTCATATTTGACGAAGCCTATATATGATCTCAGATGTGACAATGTGTCGGAGTTTGAGAGCATCGGCAGAGGCGGACTGTACATCTCAGGTATTGACGAAGCCATCATAGTCAGCATGGGTACGGGAACTGCTCTCGTCCATGCAAAAAAAGGTGAAGGAATGAAGTATCTGGGAGGAACCGGAGTTGGCGGAGGCACACTTGTCGGACTTTCCAAGCTGTTGCTTGGAATGAACAATGTCGAGCACGTCGAGCAGTTGGCAGAGCAGGGAGATGTAGGCAAGGTAGACCTGAAGATCAAGGATATCTCTAATACGGGTAGGTTTACTGATATGTCAGCTGAACTCACTGCATCGAATTTCGGCAATGTTTCTGATCTGGCAGAAAAGGAAGATATAGCCGCGGGAATAATCAACACCGTATTTGAGACGATAGCAATGATGGCGGTCTTTGCTGCCAGAGGTCACGGAATCAAAGACATCGTGCTTACAGGCAATATGACCACCATCAAGACCTGCCATAAGGTTTTTGGTGAGATGTCACGGCTTTTTGGGGTTAACTTTATCATACCTGAGCATTCGCAGTTTGCGACAGTGATCGGTGCCGCATTACAGAATTGAGAGCGATGAAAAACTGACTGTTTTTTAAAAGCACAATGAAAAGTGCGACATGACCGCGGTTAAACTTTATAATGCGTAAAAAAAGGAGTAATGTCATTTTAGGGCATTACTCCTTTTTCATATAGATATTTTATTCATATAGATATTTTTTTGTTTCCGCCGCAGACGTGATCGGAGGGCTCCTTGAACTTGCCGTATGCCGCCTTCAGCTCTGCCTTGAGTTTTGCAAGCTCATCGTACTTCTGCACGATATTCTCGGCATTATTCTTGACCTTTGACAGTGCAGCATACTCAGCATCGTTTCGTGCACCGTCCTGCAGCATGTCAGCGAGACGCATAATGTTCTCAGCACGTGCTTTGAAGTCTACTGCAGGTACGGTATCCGTATCGTCACCGAGTAAGTAGCGGTAGTCAGAAATACTCTCATCAAATCTTTGAGAGAGCGGGATCAATCGTCCGCTATCGGTATATGTTGCATATGCGGCAGACTTATTTGGTGCCGATGGCTTTGTAGCATACATACTTCCATCAGCCAGCATTCTGTAGCCTACCCTTATTGCAGCTTCGTCCACATACCACTGTGCATTTTCGACGTCACCTCTTTCTACGGCTATCCTATAATCTTCATCATCTATTCGTCTTTGATCTTCTTCTGATCTCCCGTAAGCATAAGGATCATTTTCAGTATATCCTGTTCTGTTACCGTCCCCTTCTCCCCATAACGTTTCAAGATTGCGCAACCAAGTTGATACCTGTTCTTGTCCGTTTTTGCCAATGTCACTAAATCGGCCGTCGTTTCCCTGTCGAAGTCCAAACTCTTCAGCAAACCTATCAGGTTTTTCTCCACTTGCGTTATCATATTCTCCTCTTCTTTCGTGAATGTTAGTTGATTTCGTTCTACCAAAAACATGAACAATTCCAGTTTTATCTAACAAAAATACGTATGTGTACCCATTTGACAATGTTCGTTTGCGTAATCCGTTTCTATGCTGATTGTCCCACGTCATAACCTCAGACTGTAATCTATTGAGTTCATCAGAAGGTATTTCTATTTCATTATACCATGAAATATCAAAACTATCAATATCTCCAACCATATACCTCACACCGTCGAGCTTTGCCCTCTCGACGAGGGTATCGACATTGGCACCGGTGGGATTAGCGAGCTCCTCTGCGAGTATATGTGCCGCCTCTGTAGGTGTTATATCTCCGTCGCGGACGTGATCGGAGAGCTCCTCGATAGCATCGTGAAACGGAAGTGCGGTATTTTCATCGATCGTTTCACTCGTCATCATATAAGCGATCTCGTCCTCGAGGGCAGCTATCAGCTCAGTGTCACCTATCGACTCTATTGTAGCCATGAGAAATGCCGGCATGTGCTCACGCGAAAATGATGCACGCAGTCTAGGTGTTACGGGTGCACCCGTCTCGCTATCCTTGACAAGTGTGACCTCTCCGACCGTATCACCGACTTTGAGCTTTTTCCCCTTCTCGTAAACAACATCTGCAGTCTTGCCCTTGCTCTTTTTCGCAGACGTCTGCGATTTTGAGGTTTTCGACTTGACTTTACTCTCAGGCTGTGATATAGTTTTATTGGAAACTGTACCATGACTCGCTTCGGGCGTATTGATAGAGGCTTGTTCATCTATCGGCGTGGCAAGGTTTCCTTTTTTTATGCCTACATACGCAGTCTGAACAAACAGATCCAAATGCTTGTCCGATACAACTGCTACAACGGTCATTTTACCTGTGTCGAACGCACTACACAAAATGTTCTCCGCACGTGCTTTGAAGTCTACTGCAGGTACGGTATCCGTATCGTCACCGAGGAAGTAGCGAATATCGTCACCGTTATAGTTTGCTAATGCATCGTTTTCTGTTTTTTGCATATACTGACTATTGACAATACGCTTATACTGTGATAAACTATTGTCGTAGTCAGCAGACAGAATGCTGTCGGGGAATTGGACCCCGGTACCGTTCTGCTTCTGCTGATTATATTTTTTATAGACATAAAGTATGCGGCTTTCGCTTTTAGCGGTGTTAACATAATTTAATATATTTTTCTTGCCATACCCGCTTTTTGCTATGTTTGATTCAAGTTTAACACCATAGTATTTTCCCTGACCACTCGGTTTTACAGCAACAATAACCATATCTCCGTTCTTATCAAACAGATCTGTCAAAACAACAAAATCAGCAGTTGTATTATCGTTATTTGACTTTATGATCATAACAGGACGATTAAGTGCTTTGGGAAGTTTTTTTACCAGTTCTGCTCCGAGATCGTGATAATGAGCTTTTTTGTTGTATTTTCTGTCCTCCTTTGCCTGTTCTTCCGATACAGTCATGGTATATACGTGATTGTTCGTGATAAGCATAGGCAATTTTTTTATACCAAGAATACCTGACAAACGATATGGAGTCCTACCCATATATACATGATTATTTTTGTCGTAGGTATCGTTAAGAACATCATCAACCTGAGATGAAAAATCCCCAACCATATACTTTACGCCGTCGAGCTTTGCCCTCTCGACGAGGGTATCGATGTCGGCATCGGTGGGGTTAGCAAGCTCCTCTGAGAGTATTTGTGCCGCCTCTGTCGGTGTTATATCTCCGTCGCGGACGTGATCGGAGAGCTCCTCGATAGCATCGTGAAACGGAAGTTCGGTATTTTCATCGATCGTTTCACTCGTCACCATATAAGCGATCTCGTCCTCGAGGGCAGCTATCAGCTCAGTGTCACCTATCGACTCTATTGTAGCCATGAGAAATGCCGGCATGTCCTCACGTGAAAATGATGCACGCAGTCTGGGTGTCACAGGATCGCCCGTTTCGCTATCCTTGACAAGTGTAACCTCACCGACCGTATCACCGACCTTGAGCTTCTTTCCCTTCTCGTACACGACATCAGCTGTCTTGCCCTTGCTCTTTTTCGCAGACGTCTGCGATTTTGGCTTTTTCTCGTCGACCGACGAATTGTCTTCCGAATTCTGCATATCATTATTATTAAGAGAAAAAACACGGTCAAATTTTTCTCCCACAATATTGACATTTTGCCCTACATAGGATATACTACCTATGTAACCACCTTTACGCAGTTCGATAGGCATTTGGAAGCCTATTGTCCGAAGCAGAGAGGTGGTTCTTTTTTTGTCAGCATAGAGGATGTCGCTGTTCTTAACAAAATCTACGGGAGAGCTTGTTTTTGTATACGCACTTGATACCTTCTGCATATCGTCGATAACGAAGTTGTTTTCTACAGGTCTCAAATCCATTACCGCCAGAACAGGCTTACCGTTCTGCCCCTTTACAGACCCGAACATTACAAGGCGGGTATTCTGAGAGCTGTTGTGTTTGTTTTGACTTTTAAGAACAAGGACTGGGTCCTCGAGAATTTGAGGTATCTTTTTTATCTCTTCGATGGTAATCTCAGGATGTTGTGACATAATGAGATTGATCTTATCACTGTTCATGTATAGATCGCTCTCAATCGCACCAAGTCCCTGCAATACATCTCCTGTCATGCCTAAAATGAATTTTTCTCCATCCGGACAACCGTCTTTGACCCAGGCGTCGATATCATTTGAAAAATTCTCGTTTATAAGATAACGTTTTTCATCAACGTCTACACTCTTACCCGTCTTCACATCGGAGGCGTATTTCTTTTTTGCGGATTCTGCCTTTTTTGCCTCTGCTTCGGCACGGCGGGATTTTCTGTTCTGTACGCGGTTGTATTTGGCGATAGCGGACAGGACTCTGTTCGAGAGATTACGGTCAGTATCATCGACACCGAATTTACCTTTTGCCTTTGACATAATGCGGTCTAGGGTGCTGTCTCCCACGATGTTACCAAGACCAAGCTCTGCCGCAACGTCGCCGATTTTAGTTGACAAAGATAAAATAATAATGTATTATTGTTGGAAGAGAATAGTGTTTGATATCAATTTGACATCAGAAGAATGAAAACAATTGCAACAAATAAATACGTTTTGAAATAATGTTCCGTTATTGTAACAACTATGTAACAAACAAAAAATCCCATAACCAAGCCGAATTTGGCTTGTCTATGGGAAAGTTTTGTATGGAGCTGGTGATGTGACTCGAACACACGACCTGCTGATTACGAATCAGCTGCACTACCGACTGTGCTACACCAGCTTGCTTTTGGACGGTTCAACAGAAGATCGAATAAACGATTACGGTCAACCCAACTTCGGTTATTATACCTGTTTTTATACGTTTTGTCAAGTGGAAAGGCGAAAAAAATGAATTTGTGTAACATTACTACTATCAAAACTCTCATGGCATCCCATAACATATCCTTTAGAAAGGAATACGGTCAGAATTTTCTCATAGAGAATTACGTTCCCGAGAATATTGCCGACTCTGCCGTAAGCGATAAAACCGAGCTCGCGATAGAGATAGGCCCCGGAATAGGTTGCCTGACAAAAGAGCTTGCATTGAGAGCCCCAAAGGTAAAGGCGGTTGAGATAGACCGTGGGCTGATACCTGTGCTTGCTTTGACACTGGGGGAGTTTGGTAATGTCGAGGTAATAAACCAAGACGTGCTCAAATGTGATCTTCGGGAGCTTATTGCAGGGTATGACGAGCGGAGAGTATGTGTGTGTGCGAACCTTCCGTATTATATCACTACACCTATTATCATGTATTTGCTTGAGTCCGGGATACACTTTGAGAGTATTACGGTAATGATACAGAATGAGGTTGCTTCGCGTCTTTGTGCCAAGGCCGGCACCGCTGACTACGGAGCTATCACCGCTGTGCTGAAATATTACGGAGAGGTAGAAAAGCTCTTTACAGTTCCGGCAGGATGTTTTATGCCAATGCCAAAGGTAAATTCGGCAGTGGTCAAGATAACCCCATACGACACCCCAATGTATACCCCAAGGGACGAAAAACTGTTCTTTTCGTGTATAAAAGCGGCATTCGCCCAAAGGAGAAAGACACTCGTAAATGCTCTATCTCACGAAATGTCCTATCTTGACAAGTCGAGTATTGCTGACATTGTCACTTCTCTCGGGTTTGATGCAAATATCAGAGGGGAGCGGCTGGATTGTGAGGATTTTTGCCGTCTGTCGGATGCAATTTTTGATATAAAAAACCAATGAAATAACTGCGATGAAATCTCGGAAAAATATTTAGAAAAAAATAAAAAAAGGTATTGACAAACACACTCCGTTTATGTATAATATAGGAGTGCTCGCGAGAGTGGCGGAACTGGCAGACGCGCACGTTTGAGGGGCGTGTGGTTCACACCGTACGGGTTCAAGTCCCGTTTCTCGCACCACAAAACAAAAACACCATGCATCAACATGGTGTTTTTTGTTTTTTTCGCTGTTGGTGGAGTGGGCTCTCATTTAACAGTATGTTTCTTGCAAAGATTCCACTGTCACTGTCACCCTCGAACGGACCGAAGCACAGCGAAGAATCTAAGGGCGAGTAGAAAGTGACGCACAAATTTAATCCTTGCTCTCTGCTCCCGCTTGGATTCTTCGGTCGCGGTGCTCCCTCTAGAATGACAGCGGGGTTGATGCTCTGCAAAAGCTCGAGTAACGATCATGACTGTAGCCCACTCTCCGACTGTCATCCTCGAGCGACCACAGGGAGCGAAGGATCTGAGTCGGAGTGCAAAGTAACGCTACTACC
>JAZNOK010000143.1:0-6835 GCA_045580775.1 Eubacteriales bacterium | reverse complement strand
CAGCTTTCTCTTGCAATCGGCAAGGAAGGACAAAATGCCCGTCTCGCAGCACGCCTGACAGGAATGAAGATAGATATAAAGTCCCAGTAAAAGCAAAAGACGGCAAAGACGGCAAAAGCGGAAGGAAACGCAATTTCCCATGTAAAGCGTCAGAGCAACAGGAAATGAGGAGCGGATATGCAAAACACACAAATGAAGGAAAAAAAGAAACCCCAGAGACGTTGTGCGGGATGCTCTGAGCATAGGCTGAAGAGCGAGCTTATCCGCGTAGTGAGATCCCCCGAGGGCGTGGTGAGCCTTGACTTTAGCGGAAAGGCGTCAGGCAGAGGGGTATATATATGCAGAGATGCCGCGTGCCTGAAAAAGGCAAGAAAGGCGAGACGCTTTGAAACGAGCCTTGAGGTTGAGATACCGACGGAGGTATATGACAGACTCGAGAGGGAGCTTGAAGCGAAATGAAAACCAACCGCACACCTGCCCTGCTGACGTTGGGACTATGCAAGAAGGCAGGAAAGCTAATATGCGGCACACCGCTGGTGTGTCGGGCACTGGCACAGAAGAGACCGCCCGAGCTTGTGGTAATGAGCGGGGGTGCATCCTCACAAACGAAAAAGAAGCTGCGGGACAAATGCAGCTATTACAAAGTGAGGCTGTATGAGCTTGACGCCGCACCTGAAGAGATATCCGAGGTGCTTGGCGGCAGTGGCAGTGTAGCGTCGGTGGCGATATGCGACCGAGGACTCGGCGGGCTGTTTTTGGACAGAGCCGAGAGAGAAATCAATAGAAATGAGGAATGAGTATGGCAGCACAGCAAAATCAAACGTACCGTGTCGGTCAGCTTGCAAAGGATTTCGGAGTAAAGGCAAAAGAGATCCTTGAAATAATCGGAAAAGAGGGCGAGAGCAAGGCAACCAACGTTGTCCTCACACCCGATGAATTCAGCTATCTTCTTCTCAGACTTACAGAGGACAAACAGATAGATAATATTGACGATTACATCGACGGAAAGATCAAGGTAGTTACCGGTGCCGAGATGGCAGTGATCATAGCACAACAGCAAAAGCAAAGAGCCGAGGCAGAAGCAAAGGCAAAGGCAGAAGCGGAGGCGAAGGCAGCAGCCGAGGCAAAGGCAAAGGCAGAGGCGGAAGCGAAGGCGGCAGCCGAGCGTGAGAAGGCAGAACAGAAGGCAAAGAGAGATGCCGCCCGCCCCGAGAACAGAACTCAGGCGGACCGTTTTGAGCAGAGAAGAGCTCAGGCTCAGCAGACAGCAGAGAAGCAAAAACCGCAAAAACCCCAGAAGCAAAAGGAACAGAGACCCGAGCGTAATGAGGCTTTTGCTCAGATACAGAAGAATTCAAACGCCCCCAAGGAACAGACCCTGCTTCAGGACAAGAGACGTGTCGTAGATACCAGAGGCTCGCAGAATGTGGACCTGTCCAAGTACGACGAGCGTCTTGACCGCTTTGTCGATGAGAGGTCGAGAAACGCCCACGCCGACACAAAGCAGAAGCTCAGAAAGCAGGATAACCGCGGACAGTTCGGCAAGAGAAGCGAAAAAGAGCGTCTCGCTATGGAAAAGCTCAAGAAGATCGAAGCCGAAAAGATGAGAAAGAAGCAGAACCTCACAATATCCGTGGGCGACAGCATCACGGTAGGGGAGCTTGCAACCAGACTGAAGCAGACCAGTGCTAATGTAATAAAGAAGCTGATGATGATGGGAGTTATGGCAACCGTCAATCAGGAGATCGACTTTGATACCGCGTTTCTCATAGCTGACGAAATGGGATACAAGGTGAACCGCGAGGTAGTTGTCACCATCGAGGAGAAGCTCTTTGATGAGGGTGAGGACACAGAAGAGACACTCACCTCACGAAATCCCGTTGTATGCGTTATGGGACACGTCGACCACGGAAAGACCTCGCTTCTTGATGCGATCAGACATACCTCTGTTACCACAGGAGAGGCAGGAGGAATTACTCAGCATATCGGAGCTTACCGCGTTTCAGTAGACGGAAAGCCCATCACATTTCTCGATACTCCCGGACATGAGGCGTTCACCGCAATGAGAGCGAGAGGAGCACAGGCTACCGATATCGCAATATTGGTCGTTGCGGCAGACGACGGAATCATGCCTCAGACAGTTGAGGCGATCAACCACGCCAAGAGTGCGGGCATTGAGATCATCGTCGCAATAAACAAAATGGACAAACCCACCGCCAACCCCGATCAGGTCAAGACCGAACTTACAAAGTACGAGCTTGTTCCCGAGGAATGGGGAGGAGACGTTATATGTGTGCCTGTATCCGCCCTCACAGGTCAGGGAATAGAGGAGCTGCTTGAAAACGTGCTTCTCGTAGCGGAGATGAAGGAACTGAAGGCAAACCCCGCCCGCCGTGCAAAGGGTATCGTCATAGAGGCGAAGCTCGACCGCGGCAGAGGCCCTGTTGCAACCGTGCTTGTACAGAACGGAACACTTCATTCGGGAGATATCGTCATAGCCGGCACATCGGTCGGACGTGTACGTGCCATGTCGGATGAAAACGGCAATATTCTCTACGAGGCAGGACCTTCGGTACCTGTTGAGATCATAGGTCTCGCGGAAGTACCGTCAGCAGGAGATGAATTTAACGCTGTCGAGGACGAGAGAATGGCAAGAGAGCTTGCCGAGCAGCGTAGAGACCGTGCAAAGGAAGAACAGTTCCGTGCAAATGCAAAGGTGAACCTCGACGATCTGTTCTCGCAGATCACCGAGGGAGTAAAGGACTTCAATATTATTGTGAAGGCAGACGTCGGCGGTTCAGCCGAGGCTGTCAAGCAGTCGCTTGAGAAGCTGTCGAATGAAGAGGTCAAGGTCAGAGTTATCCACTATGCCGCAGGCGGAATTACCGAGAGCGATGTAATGCTCGCCGCCGCATCGAATGCGATCATTGTCGGATTTAACGTTCGTCCCGACAAGACAGCACTTGACTCGGCAGAGAGACAGACGGTCGATATCCGTACCTACCGTGTAATATACGATTGTATAGAGGAAGTTACCGCCGCTATGAAGGGTATGCTCGCACCTAAGTTCCGCGAGGTACTTCTCGGTCACGCACAGGTACGTCAGACCATCCACGTACCGAACGTCGGCACAATAGCAGGAAGCTACGTTCAGGACGGAAAGATCGCACGAAACGCAGAGATCCGCGTAGTCCGTGACGGTGTAGTAATATTTGAGGATAAGATCTCCTCACTCAAGAGATTTAAGGACGACGCACGCGAGGTCATGAGCGGCTTTGAGTGCGGTGTCGGACTTGAGAGATTTAACGATATCAAAGAGGGCGACGTGCTCGAAGCGTTCATTATGGAAGAGATCGAGAGATAAGAGAGATATGTCGGGGGAGGATTTTTCACAAAAAAAGTCCTCCCCCGTATCCCGCTTTATGACCATGCCCCCACCCGCTGTCATGGACGAGCGAGGACTTGATCGCATCCCCAACCGCCCTGTCATCCTCGAGCGAAGCCGTAAGGCGTAGCGAAGGATCTAAGGGCGAGAGCAAAGCAACGCTACTTCCATTTCCCGCTTAGATTCTTCGTTCCGCTACGCTACACTCAAGAATGACAGCGGGGTTGATGCTCTGCAAATGCTCGAGTACCGTCGACGACCGTACCTCCAACCCGACTGTCATCCTCGAGCGACCACAGGGAGCGAAGGATCTAGTCGGAGAGCAAAGTAACGTTTATAACAAATGGGAATTTTACGCATCCCTGCCCTTGCGTCCTTTTACAATTACAAAACTATGGAGAGATCTATGAAATTAGCAACGGATTTTTTACCTATCAACCGAGCCGAGATGCGTGCACGAGGCTGGGATGAGGTCGATTTTGTATACGTGTCGGGTGATGCCTACGTGGACCATCCGTCTTTCGGCACGGCGATAATCACCCGCGTGCTTGAGGCGGAGGGTTTTCGCATAGGTGTTCTTGCACAGCCTGACTACAGAAGTGCACAGGCTTTCTGTGAGTTTGGCCGTCCGCGGCTTGGATTTTTGGTGAGTGCAGGAAACATCGACTCGATGGTTGCACACTACACAGTATCAAAGAAAAAACGCTCCTATGACTACTATTCCCCGGGCGGCGTGATGGGACTTCGTCCTGACAGAGCTACCATAGTATATTCCAACCGCATCCGCGAGGCGTACGGTGACATTCCGATCATCCTCGGGGGGCTGGAGGCGTCACTTAGGCGTTTTGCTCATTATGACTACTGGCAGGACAGGGTACGCCGTTCTGTCCTTGTTGATTCGAGAGCGGACATTCTCACATACGGCATGGGAGAGAAGATACTCGTGAGAATAGCACAGCTGCTCGACCGAGGAGTCCCGGTAAAGAAGATCCGCGACGTTAGAGGGACGGTTTATTTGTGCAAGAGGGATGATGCTATCCATTATCCGCATGAGTTTATCGGAGAGTACGATGAGCTCAAGGAAAGCAAAAGTGCGTATGCACGTGCCTTTGGTATACAGTATCGAAATCAGCATGCGATAAGCGGCAATGCTCTTTGCGAGGGATACGGAGATAAGCTGCTTGTACAAAATCCCCCTATGCCTCCGCTTGAGCGTGAGGAGCTTGACCGTGTTTACTCACTTGAGTACATGCGTGACTATCACCCTTCTTATAAGCAGGCAGGCGGAGTGCCCGCCATCGAGGAGGTAAAGTTCTCGATCACGCACAACCGAGGGTGCTTTGGAGCATGCAATTTCTGTGCACTTGCCTTTCATCAGGGACGAACCGTCCGTTCACGCTCGGAGCAAAGCGTGATAGAGGAGGCAAAACTGATAACGTCACTTGACGGTTTTAAGGGATATATACATGACGTAGGAGGACCTACGGCGAACTTCCGATATCCTGCCTGTGACAAACAGCTGGAGCACGGAGTCTGCCCGAACAAACGCTGTCTGGCTCCTACCCCGTGCAAAAACCTGAAGGTCGATCACTCGGAGTATCTGCACCTTCTCTCGGAGCTGAGAAAGCTCCCCGGGATAAAAAGGGTGTTTGTCAGATCGGGCATACGGTTTGACTACCTGATGCATGATCCGGATGATTCGTTTTTCAGAGCGTTGGTGTCGGAGCATGTCTCAGGACAGCTCAAGGTCGCCCCCGAGCATTGCTCGGAGCATGTGCTCCACGCAATGGGAAAAGCTCCGTTTTCGCTGTTTTGTGACTTTGAGGACAAGTACTTTGCCCTGTCAGAGAAAGCAGGCAAGGAGCAGTACATCGTGCCGTATCTTATGTCCAGCCACCCGGGATCAAGACTGGAGGATGCGATAGAGCTTGCCCAAATGCTGAAAGCCCGCCGCCTTGCCCCCGAGCAGGTGCAGGATTTTTATCCTACTCCGGGCACCGTCTCTACAGTTATGTACTATACAGGAACAGACCCCCTCACATCAAAGAAGATCTACGTCTGCACAGACTACCACGAAAAACAACTGCAGAGGGCTCTGCTTCAGTACAACCGCCCGGAAAATGCCCCCCTGGTCAGGGAAGCATTGAAAAAAGCCGGCAGAGAGGACCTGATAGGCTATGAGCCGGGATGCCTGGTCCGCCCCGAAAGATCCGACGGAAATATGAAAAAACCAAAAGGGAAAAATCAGCCGTATAAGCCGTATCAGCCGTATCAGCAAGGCGGTTCGGACAGATCCCGCCGAAATAAAAACTCCCGCCGTCCGCAAGGTTCAACCCCCGCCCGCCACAGTACAAAAAACGGCGGAAAAAGGGCAAAGAACGGAGGCAGGAGATAAGGGAGAAACAGCGGGGAAAACCCGGGAAAACGATACAGGCGGGGAAGCTATTCTGCAAATGCTAAAGTATCGTTTTTGACCGGGGCCCCACCCCCGCTGTCATCCTCGAGGGAGCGGTGTCACCGCGACCGAAGGAAGCGACTCGCTATTGCTCGCATGCATAAGTTCGACTTACCAAATCGGAGATTTGGAGTCTCACTTATCTAAGTCGGAGATGGCAGTGACGTTACTTGGACTTTTGCAGAGCACCAACCCCACTGTCATTCTTGAGGGAGCATTGCGACCGAAGAATCCAAGTGGGAGAGCATATTAAGTATTAAATATATTCGTCACTCACTACTCGCCCCTGGATTCTTCACTCCACTGCGTTCCGTTCAAGAATGACAGCGGGGAAGATATTCTGCAAATGCCCGATAAACGTTTACGACCGTAGCCCCAACCCGACTGGACGGGTCAAAAACATAGTCGCACTACTCAGGCAAGGGGTTGCCCTCGTATTGCTCGTTGTTTTTTCCTCTCCGCGGCTTTTCTTCATCACCGTTTAGGTGCGAAAATCCGCGGAGCATCCTCGAAGAAAGCCCTGATCAAATCCACAACCCGACTGTCATCCTCGAGCGTAGCGAAGGATCTAAGTCGGAAATCATAGTAACGTCACTCGGTCATTTGCAAATATCCAACCCGACTGTCATCCTCGAGGGAGTGTGCAACACGACCGAAGGATCTAAGTCGGATAACATAGTAACGTCACTGCCATCTACCGCTTAGATTCTTCGTTCCGCTACGCTACACTCAAGAATGACAGCGGCGTTGATGCTCCCGTCATGAAATAATACCAATTATTGCAGAGTCTCCCCCGCCCTGTCATCCTCGAGCGTAGCGAAGGATCTAAGGGCGAGAGCAAAGCAACGCCACTATCATCTCCCGCTTAGATTCTCTAGAATGCTCTGTTTGCGACCTCTGCCGGATGGCAGAAATTCAGGAGGTAAAAACCATGTCAGAATTTATTTACAACTTGATCCATCTTTACGACACAGACAAATACCAGACTTTCTCAT
>JAZNOK010000142.1:0-2398 GCA_045580775.1 Eubacteriales bacterium | reverse complement strand
CCTCCGACTTGGCTGCTGTGTCTGTGTGTCTGCAGGCGGCTCTGTCTGTGTATCCGGAGCGTTCGTGCTCTCGGGGGGCTTTTGTGTGTCGGTCTCGGCAGACGCCGTGCTGTCGGGTATGACGGTAGTGTCGGGCAGCTCTGTCAGAGGAGGCTGTGAGGTCTCGGGTGCGTCGGTAGACTGCGGTGTGTGTGCCGTCTCGGGGACAGAGGTAGTCTGCTCTGAGCCTGTGTCGAGTGTAGTTTCGTCAGTCTCGATGGCGGTATCCGACACAGCGGAGGTGTCGGTCGACGGTACAGCGGTAGTCTGGGCAGAGAGTGTATCCGTGATGCTCTCAGACACAGGACGCTCGGTTGTGTCGGGGGAGGGCTGTGTCTGTACAGGATCGCCTGTCCCTTTGCATGAGGCAAACGCCAGCAGCAGAGCCGTCAGTGTGACAGCCGACATTATGTATGCCATGATGCGGAACATGCCGCGGGAATTATTGGAGAAAAAAGTGTTTTTCATCTGTATGTTTACCTTATCCTTTTTCACAGAAGCGGATGGTGATCTTTAGATTATTTTATATCATTTCATATTATGACAGATATAATCTTATCACAATATACTGCTGTAGTCAATGCGTAAATTATTAACTTTTTTACTTATTTTTTGCTTTACGGAAAAATGCATTTTCCAGCGGCCGACCCTGCCGTTTTAAAGACGCCCGCACACGGTGTGCAGGAGTATCGCTGCGGGCAGCAGCCATACTTTTTGAGAGCAGACCGCAAGGCTTGAATATAGGAAAATGTTGCATGTTAAATGCATGTTAAATCTCGCCGAAATCCATTGACAAGATCTTGTTTTAAATGTATACTGACCTTAGTGTGGGGGGGACCTTTATCAACACCGATCATTCACTGTCAGCATGTCGGTCTGCCCGGGGAGGAAGTGATTTTATGCAGGAAAAGAAGGCCCCGACCGTATCGGTCATTATGCCGGTATATAACGAAAGCAAATATATTGCAAAATGTATCGACTCCCTTCTGATGCAGGATTATCCCATAGACGATATGGAGTGGGTGTTTGTTGACGGAGCGTCCCCGGATAATACCAAGGAGATAATAGGTCAGTACATAGAGCGTTACCCTGATCTTATCCGAGTGTATGACAACCCGAACAAGACCGTTCCGTACGCTATGAATATCGGTATTCAGAATACGACGGGCAAGTATATCGTGCGTCTTGATGCTCATGCCGAGTATCAGAACGACTATATTTCCCAGTGTGTGCATTTTCTTGATACTACGGATGCCGACAATGTGGGCGGCCACTTCAATACAAAGGCACGTACCGTGATGGGCTCGCGGATAGCCCTGATGCTCTCGAGCA
The DNA here is from genome assembly GCA_045580775.1 of Eubacteriales bacterium. Lineage (GTDB taxonomy): Bacteria > Bacillota > Clostridia > Oscillospirales > CAG-272 > JAZMZS01. The sequence continues at coordinate 1,027 of JAZNOK010000142.1, read as the reverse complement.
AGTTTGGTGTTGGGAACGCACAGTTCCGTGTACGTGGCAAGGACGGATACGTGGACACGGTACCGTTCGGAGCGTTCAGGCGTGAGATATTTGACCGCGTCGGGCTCTTTGATGAGAGATTTACACGAAATCAGGACAACGAGCTTAACTGGCGTATCCGCAAGAGCGGAGGAAAGATATATATCACAGAGAAGATACAGCTTACATACTACTGCCGCGATACCATCGGCACAATAAACAAGATGGGTTATATCAACGGAAAATGGAACATTATCACGATGGCGTTGTGCTTTGGAGCTATGGGCGTCCGACACTTTGTTCCGCTGTGCTTTTTGCTTTCTCTTGTGCTCATGCCCATGATCTGTGTATTTTTGCCGTTTATGTGGTGGGTGTTTTTGGCGGAGCTGGTATTGTATACCGCACTGGATATCGGATACAGCCTGATCTACGCGGCAAAAGCGGAAAACGACAGCAAGCTTGCGTGCTTCTTTACCCTGCTTATCCTTTTTCCCGCGTTTCATCTCAGCTACGGATCCGGGTCTCTTGCCGGCTTGTTCAAGCTCCTGACAAGGGAATTTCGGCATGATCTCCGCAGACGGGCACCTCAGACGGTGACCGCCCCCAAAAAAGAAGAGGCAAAAGAAACCGAGAAGACCGAGGTCTGAGCCTTGTAACGGCCGGAGCGAAGTAACGGCATACTTTGCAATAATAGAATAACCGACCTTCGGCTGTGTGTGACTGTGAGCCGAAGGGCAATAGCTGTGGAAAGCTCGGCCGAGCTTTTCACAGCTATTTTGTCGCATAGGAAATTACGTAAATTATGCATGTGCACAATGCCCCTCCGCCCTGTCATGTACGAGGGAGCGAAGCGACCGAAGGATCTGAGGGCGAGTAGTTTGAAACGTTACTGTTTCTTCCCGCTCAGATTCTTCACTACACTTCGTTTCGTTCAAGAATGACAGCGGGGCTGTGACTTTGAATGAAACGATTATGAGCGTAGCAGAGTGCCGTCAGGCACTTTCTTATT
>JAZNOK010000141.1:0-4536 GCA_045580775.1 Eubacteriales bacterium | reverse complement strand
CAAGGTTGATTTTCCGCTTCCGTTTGCTCCGAGAATGCCCACACACTCACCGGACTGCACACATAGATCTATGCCGTCAAGCACGGTGTTTTTTTTGTATTTTTTTCTGATATTCCTTATTTCCAATTGCATAAAGGAGCTCCTTATAATGTTCTCGGCACTGACTTATTATCAGTGCCGAGAAATGTGATATATCAAGCGTAGTTAGCCGATTTGTTCCAAAAATGCTGTATATAAAGCCAAACGGCCTCAACTATCCTCAGCTGTACAACGAACAGATCAGTTAAGCTTTTTTACAGCCTGCTCAATAGACTCGATCAGATCTTTGGGGAGTGTGGTCTTTTCAAGAGCTGATATAAGCTTGTCAAAATCAGCTGACTCAAGCCACAGCTCAGCATCCTCCGCATCAATTGTATCCGAGCTTGCAGGAAGAGAAATGTCCGAAGCTCTTACCTCGTTTGATCTCAATGTAAAACCAATAATGATCTCATCCTTGTTGACAATGTTTACCGAAGCATTGGATGACTTTTTGTCCGCCTCAAAATCCATCACAATCGCAGGGTCAGCAAACGAAAGCACACTTGCCGCCATCTCGTCAAGTCCCATATCCTCGAGCATTGCCGATGAAGGAATGAATGTAAATGTTCCGTTAAGATATCCGTCCCGGATCTTCTTTGTGTCAAAGTTCTCGACTGTAAGAGTACACATCTGCTGCTCATCCAAGTTAAACTTGTATTCCATGTTGAGCTTGTTCGAGCTCTCTGTTCCCTGTCCGATCATCTCATAAGCATCCGAGATCTCGATCTTTGTCGCAATGTCTTTGCCATTTTTTACAATAATATAGAACACAGATCCACTGTCGCCAAGATCTATCTCTCTGCCGACGATCTCATGCTTTGAGTTTATGTAATCTACTATTGTCAGTATTTTTTCATTCTTTGCATCTGAATACTCAATAGAATCGAGTGCATCGTCAACAGCATCCTTGAATCTGTCATATATCTCGTCAGCTTCCTCGATGAGATCCGCCTGCTCAAGATACTCGGATATGTCGTTGATATATTTTTCAAGATCCCGGTCACTCTTTGCTTCTTCGAGCACTTTTTTTGATATGGTCATAAGCGTTTCTGTATCAAGATCAAACTCGAGCACGGTCAGCTTCTGCTCCACATCACCGACCTTGACAGTGTCGGTATCCTTGCTTACATCAGATATATTGTCCATCACGATTCCGAGGTATTTGTCAAGTATACGCTCAAGCTCCTTCTCTTTCGGAAGCTTATCCTTTATTCCGGAGAGCTTCTCTGCCAGCTCCTTGCTCTTGTCAAGATCATCTCCCTGAAATTCATCCGTATCCATGGGCACGCTGAGATACTTTTCGCTGAGGTTAAGCACTGCTACGAACGCTTCCATCTTTTCCATATCCAGGATGGTATCAATATCAGCGAGCTTCTGATCGTCTATGCTGAGTACAGCTCCGATCTGTGCCAGATTCTTTTTGGAATTAGCATCAACATCAATAGTAATGCTATCGAGAAAATCAAGGTCGATCTCCATGCCCGACTGTGTTTTCAGATACTTTTCAAGAAGTTCAACAGTATCTTCTCCGACGTTGAGCTTGAAGTGTGCTTCTCCTGCAAAAGCCTCATCGACATACGAGAGAATGCTGCCGTATCCCGACGTGATCTCATCTGTATATCCCTCAAAAGCATTGTCCTCTACATACCGAAAATAATCATCGGAAGACCCGAAAGTCTTCAGTGCAAACCCCTTGAGTGCACCTGCATTGAATATTGCCAACACTGCCGCCGCAACCACAAAAGCCGCCACTGCCGCAAGAACCTTAAATCTTTTGTTTGGGCGTTTCTTTTGAGGCTCAGATGTCAAGTCCTGCGGGTACTGCATCTCCTGTGACTGCTGCCAGCTATCATGCTGTGTGTATACGGCAGTCTCGGGTGGCTGACAGCATCCTGTATCAGATCTTTGATCTTCCGCCAGAACAGTATCATTGTCTGTAGGCTGATCGTACTGTGTGTTTTCTGCATTGTCTGCTGTTACTACCGTCTCTTCCGGGTTTTGCTGCTTGGGCTCAGTCTCTACATTCTGAACAGATACTGCCTCTCCGCAGTTTGAGCAAAAAGCAGCCCCCTCAGGCAACTGATATCCGCATTTAGCACATGTCATATTCTTACCTCCGTCAAAAAAAAATTATTTGTCGTTTCTTTGATCGTTTGAGTTATCATAGATCAGGTCAAAGTATTTGTAAGATAATTATATCATGAACAATAAAATAATGTCAATAACAATTGAGTTGTTGTCAACAGTCAAATAATGACTTTCTATTTACTTTCTTACTATCCAGTGATATAATTGTAATTGTGAACAATAATTATCGTTTGAGGTAAACTATGAAAAAACGCATTCTTACATCTATTATTCTGCTGGTTCTTTTGCTCAGCTCATGCACAACTGACACCCACTCGACCGACAGCAACACTCAAAATAACGGCACCACCCCGTCCTCGGATCAAACGACCCAAACCGTCACGCAGCCATCTACTGAGAAGATGACTGAGGAGGAAACGAAACCGTCTTCTGAGCAGACGGCCGAAGATAACACACAGCCACCTGCCGTGCAAACCACGCCTCCCGCATCAGAGGAGCCATCCACAACTGTAAAGCTGATATCCGACATAACAAAGCCTGACAACACAAACATCAAGGTTGCATGTGTAGGTGACAGTATCACAGCAGGCTCCGGTATCACCGACAAAGATACTAATTCCTATCCCGCACGGCTTGGAAGCATGCTGGGATCCGGATATGAGGTGGCAAACTTCGGTATAGGCGGGTCATATATTCTCCCCGCTGACCACCCATATAACAAGCGTCAGGATAAGACCCTTTCATACAGAGATACACAGCAGTACAAAGACAGCGTGAAGTTCTCCCCGGATGTTGTAATAATAATGCTGGGAACAAATGACGCCCTGTCAAGTATGTTAAGCAAGGAGGCTGTTGACGCAGTAGAGCAAGAATATGTCAAACTCATAAACTCATACAAAGAGCTGGACAGCGTAAAGAGAGTGTATGTAGTAAGCTCACCTCTGTCGGTTCTCAATATAGGTTCAAGCATGCTTACCGACGGCACACTTCAAAAGATGCAGGAAAATGCTGCAAAAAAGACGGAAAGTGAATTTGTAAATGCTTTCCCACTGGTACGCGAATACTATGACACAATGCTGCACACAAGCGACCGACTGCACCCTAACGACAGGTGTGTTGAGGTTCTACCGTCGGTAATACACAGTCTCATTACAGGTACGGATTATACCGTAGAAAAAGCTCCCATATCCGAAAACAAGGTAGTCTACGTATCAAACGCAGGAAAAAAGACCAATGACGGACTCACCCCGAATACCCCTGTAAACAGCATTCCACTCGCTGCAGGTATGCTCAGAGAAGACGGAGGTACTATTGTAATATGCGGCGACTACACCTGCTACAAGCAATCGGGAACGCTCATGCCTAAAACTAACGGAACCATAACGGTAACGAGCGTACATAACGGAACAGACTACAAGAAAACATCCGGTGCTCGTATCAGTCTGACAAGCACCTACCTGTACCTGGGTGGAGATACGGTTTTTGATAATATAACAATAAACTCAATAGCATCCTCTATCATTGTATGTAACTACAACAACGTAACATTCTCCGACTCTGTAGAATGCACAGTAGAATCGAAAGCTGCATACCCTATTATTCTTGCAGGAATGAATGTCGCACACGGTGCAATCGAACATGATGCCGTCAGCCTGAACGGCGAGTGCAACATTACAGTAAACTCAGGTAAATGGGGATATATAAGAGGCGGTAACAGAAGAGCCGACAAAGGCTCCACCGTCGGTGATATAGCTAAAGGAGCAAAGCTCACTATCACAATAAACGGTGCAGAGATAATGACTGTAGCCACACAGAATATTAACGCAGCAACAGGCATGAACAATGTACATGGAGAAGTAAACTTTATCCTCAATGAAGGTATAGTACACGGAGACCTGTACGCAGTGTGCCGCCTCGGAACAAACCAAACTTCAGACAAAGCCGAAGTGAGCGGAAAAATAAACATTACCGTAAACGGCGGAGAGATAAAAGGTAAGCTCGCAAAGACGCAAGACACTTCCTTTGACACGAGCAACGCTGACATTACCCTGACGGTAAAAAAATCTGCAAAAGACGGTATTTCTTCTATTGTCGGATTTGATAACATTATTGAAGCGGACTGATATCAAACTCAAAAAATAACAGATGGGGCACACTCCAAACGGAGTGTGCCCCATGTATTTAGAATTATTACAGCGGATCTTACAAATTCGTTTTACTGTGCTTTTTTCTTTTTAATTACGACCGCCACACAAACGATAGCTGCTACCGCACAAACTCCTACTACTACCCATACGATGGGACTGATACCGCCCTCATCAGCAGACGCATCAGCACCTACCGTAGTCTCGGGAGTTTTTGTAGTCTCGG
>JAZNOK010000140.1:0-6414 GCA_045580775.1 Eubacteriales bacterium | reverse complement strand
GGCAGTGAGGGCGGCTTTCGGCAGATATGATGTGGTGCATTTTCATGCGGAGGGACCGTGTGCAATGCTTTGGCTGCCAAAGCTCTTTGGAAAGAGATGCATTGCTACTATTCACGGTCTGGATCACAAAAGGGCAAAATGGGGCAGGTTTGCCTCATGGTATATAAAGGCAGGTGAACGGTGTGCCGTTCGTTTTGCCGATGAGATAATAGTTCTCAGCGAAGGAGTAAAGCAGTATTTTTCTGAGACTTACGGCAGAGAATGTGTGCTTATTCCGAACGGAGTCAGTATGCCTGAGAAGGCGGAGGCAAAAGTCATCAGGGAAAAGTACGCCCTTGAGCCTGACTCATATATTTTGTATCTGGGAAGACTCGTCCCTGAGAAGGGACTGAGATACCTGATACAGGCGTACAAAAAGGTGAAAACAGACAAAAAGCTCGTAATTGCCGGAGGATCTTCGGACACAGCTGATTTTGAGCGAGAGCTGCGTAGCATGGCGGAGTCTGACAGGAGAATAGTATTTACAGGCTTTGTCGAGGGGCGAGAATTGTGCGAGCTTTATTCGAATGCATATTTGTATACATTACCTTCCGATCTTGAGGGGATGCCGCTCAGCCTCCTTGAGGCAATGAGCTACTCCAACTGTGTTCTTACCTCTGATATAGCAGAGTGTGCGGATGTGGTAGGAGAGTGGGGAGTTACTTTCAGAGCGTCGGACACGCAGGATCTGGAGCAAAAGCTCGATATGCTGTGCAGAGATCCGCAGACCGTAGAGCATTACAGATCCGGTGTTGCCGAGTACATTACAGGCAGATATAACTGGGACGAAGTTACAAAAAGTACCCTTGCACTATACCGTGCAGAAAAATAGTCTTTGAAGATAAAACTACCGTTTGGGGGATCGTATGAAGGTTCTTTTTATAAACAAGTTTCTGCATCCCAACGGCGGATCTGAGACTTACATATTCAGGCTTGGCCAAGATCTTCGACAGAGGGGGCATGAGGTAGAGTATTTCGGCATGGAGCACGAGGGCAGAGCCGTCGGCAACCGAGTCGGTGCTTATACCTCGAACATGGACTTTCACGGAGGCTCAAAGCTGAGCAAACTTACCTACCCGATAAAAACGGTGTACTCACGAGAGGCAAGAGAAAAGATCAGGCTCGTGCTTGATGATTTTTGCCCGGATGTATGCCATCTCAACAACTTCAACTACCAGCTGACACCGAGTGTGATACTGGAGATAGTGAAGTGGCGAAGGGATACCGGCCGCGAATGCAGGATCATATATACGGCACATGACTATCAGCTTGTGTGTCCGAATCACCTGTGCTTTGACTACAGTACTCAGACTCCGTGCGAGAAATGCTTCGGAGGACATTTTTTAAATTGCATAAAAGGAAGATGCATTCACGGCTCAACTGCGAAGAGTGCGGTTGGTTTTTGTGAGGCTGCCTTCTGGAAATATAAAAAGGTCTATAAGTATATAGACAAGATCATATGCTGCTCGCATTTTATGAAGAGCAAGCTGGATACAGACCCTATACTGTCGGAAAAGACAGTTGTATTGCACAACTTCATAGATCCGGCAGAGAAGAAGGATACAAAAAAAGAAGATTATGTGCTTTATCTCGGACGTTTTTCCGAGGAAAAGGGAATCGGTACTCTTGTTTCGGCGGCAAAAAGACTGCCGGATATCAAATTTGTGTTTGCCGGGACAGGCCCTCTTGCCGATAGCTTTCACGATGTAGAAAATATAGAGAATGTCGGGTTTGTCACCGGAGAAGAAAAGGAAAAGCTCATCCGCGAGGCGAGACTCAGCGTTGTTCCGTCAGAGTGGTATGAGAACTGCCCTTTTTCGGTGATGGAGAGTATCAATCTCGGTACGCCCGTTCTCGGTGCACGTATCGGAGGAATACCTGAGCTTATCGAAGAGGGGGTAAGCGGCGAGCTGTTTGAAAGTGCGAATGTGCAGGATCTTACAGAGCGTCTCAGCATGATGTGGAGGTACACATCTGAGGGGGAGGGTTATGATCTCTCTCGAGGCGGCACAAGCTTTCTGTCTGTCGGTGAATATATAGACAAGCTTGCCCAATTACTGAATTGATACGCGGAGAAGGCACAATGACCGGATCAAGAGACGGCTGGATAGATCTGATAAAAATATTTGCCTGTGTGTTGGTGGTTCTGGGGCATTTTTTTCAGAGCATGGTAAGCTCATCCATCATGGACCGCGGTGCAATATTTGAGTGGTTTGAAAAGACCGTATATTACTTTCATGTTCCGCTGTTTTTTATAGCAAGCGGATTTATATATCAGAGGTACACTAAAACAGAGAATTTCGTGCAGTACCGACATAATGTATTGAAAAAGCTGATATCTCTCGGGATACCGTATTTTGCTTTTTCAGCAGTTACATGGGTGATGAAGAAGGCTTTTCAGTCCTCGGTCAACAATGCTCCCGAAGGACTTTTCAGATCGCTGTTTTTATCCCCGATATCACCTTACTGGTATCTGTATGCATTGTTTTTTATGTTCTTGCTGATACCAACCTTCAAAAATAAAACGACGGCTTGTTTGATCACTGCAATTTCGTTTGCAGCAAAATTTGCGAGTGTCATGTCTTTTGAGTCAGGAATATATGCAATAGACATATTGTTTAAGCACGCGGTATGGTTTGTACTCGGAATGCTTGTGTGTACGCTTCGCGTGCATGATATGGCAAAGGGAAAAAAATGTGCACTTACGGCGACGGTGCTCTGTGCGGTGTTTGTCGGTGCGAGCGTGCCGATGTACGTTTATAAGATCACCGACGGAACGCTTGAGTTTTTGATGGGAGTGCTCGGCTGTGCTGCCTGTGTTATTGCGTCACTTGGCTACAGCGGCAGAGAGTGCGTGACGATCAGCCGAATCTCTGACCGTTATACAATGCCGGTATACCTGATGCATACGATATTTGCAGCTGCATTGCGTGCCTTATTGATCAAGGCAGGGATAGACGGAGCAGCGATACACATAGCGGCAGGATTGGTTATCAGCTTTGCAGGGCCTGTTGTCGCTACGATGATCATGACCAAATGTGCTCCGATGGATATAGTTATCCGTCCCGGAAAATATCTGAGGCTAAAAAAGCCCGAAAAAACAACGGGAGAAATATAATGGCAAAGAAACTTAACGGTACCGTAATAGTCACATATCGCTGTAACGCGAGATGTACTATGTGCAACAGGTACAAGGCCCCATCGAGGCCTGAGGATGAGATATCTCTCGAAACAATAAAAAAGCTGCCCGAGATGTACTTTACAAACATCACGGGAGGAGAGCCGTTTATCCGTGAGGATCTGGCGGATATCGTTCGCGAACTCTACAAAAAGAGCGAGAGAATAGTAATATCTACAAACGGTTTTTTCACCGACAGAATAGTGGCACTCTGCCGCGAATTTCCCGAGATAGGAATCAGAATATCTATTGAGGGACTGGAGAAGACAAACAATGAGATAAGAGGACTGGAGGACGGATACAAGAGAGGCTACACTACTCTCAAGACTCTGGTCGATATGGGTATGCGTGATGTGGGCTTCGGTATGACGGTCCAGGATAAAAACGCCCCGGATCTTGTTTCTCTGTACAATATATCAGATGAGATGGGAATGGAGTTTGCTACAGCATCCCTTCACAACAGCTTTTACTTTGTCGAGTCGAAAAATGTCATATCAGACCGACTGATGGTAGCTGAGAATTTTGAGCAGTTGATAAACAGACTGCTTGAGTCAAACAGCCCGAAAAAATGGTTTAGAGCGTATTTCAACCACGGACTTATCAATTACATATTTTCTCAGAAGAGACTGCTTCCGTGCGATATGAGCTTTGATACCTTTTTTATTGATCCGTACGGGGACGTTATGCCATGTAACGGAACAAAGGACAAGGAGGTCATGGGCAACCTCAACGAGCAGACATGGGATCAGCTGTGGTCAAGTCCTCAGGCTGAGTCTGTAAGAGGCAAGGTTAGATGTTGTGATCGAAACTGCTGGATGATAGGCTCGGTATCTCCCGCTATGCACAAATATATATGGGTCCCGGCATTGTGGGTAATAAAGCACAAATTCCTTTTCTTCTTCAAAAAGAAGAAATATTCGATGTATGAAAACAAGATAGTGCGTGACTACCGAGACGGCAAGGTAACAAAGGAGCAGCTTGATGCATGCTCAACGTGTGATCTTTGCTCTGAAGCAAACGACGGCATAAAAAAGCAGGATCAGCCTGCCTCTGTAGGAGAGCAGAGATGAAAAAGGTCCTGTATCTGACCAATATCGAGGTTCCTTACCGTGTCAGATTTTTCAATGAGCTATCGCGTGAGTGTGCTCTTACCGTACTGTGCGAGAGAAAAAGCTCATCGAACAGAGACAAAGCCTGGACACAGAGTGTACAGAGAAACTACAGTGTCAGGTATCTTTGCGGCATCAAGGTGGGAAATGAAAATTGCTTTTCTCTCGGAGTGCTCAGACATATTTTATCAGACTATGACAGTATAATCGTCGGATGCTATAACAGCCCTGTCGGAATGACGGCGATACTCTTGATGAAATTGCTCAAAAAGAAGTATTTTGTCAATCTCGACGGTGAGCAGTTTATTACACCGCACGGACTCAAGAGTGCCCTCAAGAGGTTTTTTCTCAGAGGTGCCGATGGGTATCTGTGTGCGGGACTGCACTCATCCGCAACCCTCGCAAAAGAGATAAAGGGCACAAGGATATACTCCTACTGCTTTGGGTCTCTTACGAGAGGTGAGCTTGAGAAAAACAGGCAAAAGGCGACAGGCTGTGAGAGAAACGGCAAGATCCTTGTCGTAGGACAGTATTTTGATTACAAGGGCATGGATGTAGCTCTCGAGGCGGCAAGGCTTGACAGCGACCATGAATATATATTTGTCGGAATGGGAGTGCGGACAGAGCTTTTTGCCCGTGAGTGTAACACCCCTGAAGCAAAGAACGTTACGCTTATTCCTTTTCTTGATAAAGAGGAGCTATCACGGTATTATACCGAGTGCTCGCTGCTTGTTCTGCCGTCACGGCAGGAATGCTGGGGGCTGGTGGTAGGAGAGGCGGCTTCCTTCGGGATGCCGATAGTATCGACAAAAGGAAGCGGAGCTGCACTTGAGTTTTTGTCGGGCAGTTATCCTCAGTACCTCGCCGAAGCGGGCGATGCACGGTCTCTTGCCTGTTGCATACGTGCATTTTTTGACTCGGAGAACAAGGATGAGTATTCCCGTTATCTTCTTGAGATGGCGGATCAATACAGTATAGAGGCAAATGCAGAGGTGCATCTGCATGCCATTGGATCATGAGCCAGGAGCAGAATAATGATAGAGCCGAAGGTCAGCATCGTGCTTCCAATATATAATGTAGAAAAGTATCTTGACCGTTGTATTGACAGCGTAGTAGAACAGACATACCGCAACATAGAGATACTGCTCATAGATGACGGATCCCCGGACAAATGCCCTGAGATCTGTGACAGATGGGCACAAAAAGACAGCCGCATACGTGTCATACATAAGCACAACGAAGGACTCGGAATGGCACGTAATACAGGTATAGAGCAAGCGTCGGGAGAGTATATATGCTTTTTTGACAGTGATGACTATATAGCTTTGGATACCGTAGAGAAGGTAGTTGCACGTGCCGTGCAGACTTGTGCGGATGCAGTGGTTTTCGGTGTTACATTGCTTGACCGAGAGGGAAAAGAGAAGCAGAGCTTTGTTCCCGGTGTCGGAGACAGGGTGTATGATGGCGATGCCGTTACACAAGAGTTTTTACCGGATTTCATAGCTCCGGATCCTTACGGAGACGGCACACGTCTCTTTTATATGAGTGCTTGGGTACTGATGTACTCAGTCAAATTAATAAAGGACAGCGGATTTCGCTTTGTATCTGAGAGGGAGATAATCAGCGAGGATGTGTATTCTCTGCTTTCGTTCTTTCATGAAGCAAAAAGAGTCGCGGTGTTGCCGCTGTCACTGTATTATTACTGCGACAACGGTGAGTCGCTGAGCCGAAGATATGTCAGCGGCAGATATGAGAAAATACGGCACTTTTACATGTCAACTCTGGAGCTTTGCGACAGGCTTGGATACTCGGAGAAGATAAAGCACAGAGTAACAAAGCCGTATCTGGCGTTTACGCTATCCGCTCTGAAGGCAGAAGCGGTCAGTGACCGCAGCCGCAGAGAACGCATGGACACTTTGAAGAATATTATAAACGACCCGGCTCTGAGAGAGGTGCTTGAGCATAACAAAAAAGACCGTGTGAGCAGTACGCGTAGGATCATGTTCTTTGCAATGCGGGTGCGTCTGTACAGGCTATGCATGCTGTTGCTGCGTGCAAAGGGCAGGTAATAACTGCCGACAAGGCATA
>JAZNOK010000139.1:0-4289 GCA_045580775.1 Eubacteriales bacterium | reverse complement strand
CGAGCTCAGCTATGAAGTCTGCACCGCTCTTGAAGTTTACGAGTACATAGTAGCCTTCGGGAATATCGTTGATAGGGTATGCGAGTCTACGCTTTCCCCACTCGGAAATATTCTCGATGGTTCCGTTCTTTGCTATGAGATCGGTAAACTTCTCCACTGTTGCCTTTACTGCATCATCACCGATAGTGGGATTAACAACAAACAGTGTTTCATAAGCATTCATGATCTTTTCCATCTTTACACCTCCCTGTGGACTTTTGACCGGGACTTTTTCACCCGGTAAGGAGACGGGCATGTAGATTTACCCGTATCAATTTGACATTCTACCACTTTTTCTTTGCTTTGTCAAGAGCTTTTTTGCTTTTTGTTCTACTTTATATATTCGTTTATATTTTTGCTGTTTGATTTCTGTGATTTGTTTTTCCGATAAATACACTTTTTGGATGGTTTGAAAGCTATTGAGACGGAATTTATATTGACTTTTTGTGCAAATAGTGGTAATATTAAATAGATTATAATGTGGTATTGTGTAATTTCTATCGATTTGCGAATGGGGATCTTACCCTGAGAATATTTATGAATGCATGAGGTGCGTATGAAGATTGGATTGTTGTGTCGGATTTTTGTTTTGTTGTGTTGCGTTACAGTACTGTTGGTCCATGTGTGTGCAGCCGTGCCGGGAGATATCAACGGCGACGGAAAACTCGCCAATGATGACCTGACCATGCTTGTGTCGTTTCTTTCCGGAAATGACGAAGCTCCGAAACTTGCTAATCTCGATGCCGATAATAACGGTACTGTCAATAACCGCGATGCAATAATCATAGCTCAGGCTTTGGCAGGATGGGATGTTACGCTCTTTACCGGTATCGGTGCCGACGGCTCTGATATTGATGTGAGTGATCTGAGATGAGAGAAAAAGAGGAGAATTTGATTATGAAAATGACCGGGGTAAGTGTGAAAAAGACCGTGAGCGTGCTTTTGTGCGTTGCGATGCTTATGATGAATGTGCTGATCTCTCCTCTCGGTGTCGGAGCTGACACACAGTCTAACGCAGACGGATATACAGCCGAGAGCACGGATAATGTCATATATGTGGGTAACGGAGGCAGTACACAGAATCTGTCTGCGGCTGTTTCTTTGGCTGTTTCGGGTGCGAGAAACATTGTTGTTATAACTAGCGAGATCAGTTTGGGCAGCATGAGCTCGAACATGTATTCGCTCGGGGACAAGAATCAGCTTGACGGAAGCGAGAATGTTATCATCACCAGCTACTATAACGGTGTTGACTACAGAGAGAACGGTGCACAGATAAACCTGTGCGAAGGCTCGAGTGCGGGCAGATATGTAGTAAGATGCAATCTGGAGTTCGGACATGTCAAGCTTGTACACAAGTCGAAAAACGATATCTTTGCATGCATGTCAAAGAATGTGACATTTGCACGCGGATTTGAGAACAGTTTTCCCGATGATACTGCTTCTTACCGTCCTATCATTATTACAGGTTACGACAAACAGCTGACAAGCACATCGAGTTTCTCGGGTACGCAGAGTGTGTGCGTGGAGTCGGGTGAATGGCAGTATATCCGCGGAGGAGACAGGCGTTTCACTCTCAATCACGGTTTTACTGCTAACAGCGGAGAGACCAATATAATTATCAACGGCGGTCACTTTATAGCTACTTCGGAGAGCAGCACTGTTGCAGGTGCGGTTTCTGCACACGCTCAGGCTTCGACTACCGAGGACGCGTCTGTTTATATGGAGATCAACGGCGGTACTTTTGAGGGACCGATATATGCATACGGATATCCCGCTCTCTTTAGTTCCGCTCCTACGGTTGCGGCGTCTGTCACCGTGAAGATCAACGGCGGTGTATTTAACAACGGAAAGGTGCATGCTATGCAGTGTACCGATACCTCAGACAGCTATTATGTAAAGCCTACAGGAAAGTACACACTTATTGTTACAGGCGGAGAGTTTGCTTCTGCCGACTTTGTCGGAATGGGAGAAGGCAGCTATGCGTATTTTGATGATAACTTTGCATCTGCGTCAGACTTTTCCGGATTTGAAAGTGTAAAAAATACAGTAAGCAAAATCACTATGAACCTGCCATGTGCAGCAAGTGCTCTGACAGGAGTATATCTTGACGGTGACGATGTTACTCAGTACGCTGAGATAACAGGTACTACTGTTACGGTGAGCGTAAACAGTCTCAGCGAGAAACGTATGGAGCTTGTCCTCACAGAATCTCTTTCCTGCGGAGAGACCAAGCATATCTATACTGTGTACGGAGGCGAGCTGACAGGGGAATATACCGTAGAGAGCGACAATGAGCATTTTTACCTTTTGAAAGATGGAGAAACCGCTCCTAGCTGCATCAACTGCGGCAGTACTGCCGCAAAGACTTCCTGCACAGAATGTGAATATAAGTATTATTACAACAAAAAGACCGAGCAGTGCTTTTATAAGTGCAAAAACTGTCATACCATGGCAGACGAGATCCTAGCGGACGAAAACGGTCCTGTAGTTTATTACTCAAGCTCGGCTGCAGCCGGGGGAGACGGAAAGAGTGCCGCTACAGCATATCAGATGCTTGGAGATGCGTATGCGGTTTTGGCTGATGCACAGAGCGGAGGTACTATTGTCATGTGCGGCAAGAGTGCTCCCTCTGATACGGTATTCCCCGATGCCGGAGGAAAGGTAATATTCACATCCTTATATAACTCCGTAAATTACAGAACATCCAAGTATGCACGAATGCAGATTCAGGACAGACTGGAGTTCAATAACGATGTTGAGTTTGTTTACTTTGATTTTGCTACTACGGGCTCTGTCAAATACATAATAATGAACTGGCATGATCTCAAAATTACAAACGCAAGAACAATGGCAAACTACTCTTCGGGAAGCATGACGACGACCGCCACTACTGGAAGAAATATTATAATTGGCGGTTATTATGTTCCGGGAGATACTTTGAATTCGAGTGCGTATGACAATATGACCGCGGATCAAAGTATCTATATTTCAGGTGGTGTATGGCTCGGTATCAGAGGAGGAAACCACCGCACATCTACCACTGCATGCTTTGGCAGAGTCAGCGGAAACGTAGAGATCACTCTCAATGGAGGTACCTACAATAACAGTGCTGATTCATCCAGTACTCTTTCAGAGATGGGAATTGAGGCGGCAGGACAAAGCAGGATAATCGCCCCCTACACCGGCAGCATCAGGATAAACGGTGGAACTTACAAAGCGATAAACATCTACGGTCAGTCGAGAAAGGGAGCATCATACTATACTCCAAACAACGAAGGAAACATGCTCGTTACGATCAACGGCGGCAACTATACAAACTGCGGTATATACAGCTACAATGCAGAATCCGGCACAGCTGCACCGAGCGGTGAGTTTATAGTAGATATTAAGAAGCAAAAGACCTTTGCCGCGATAGATGGGACTATGGGAGAGTGCGTTACCGCATATAAGGAAAATTACACCGATGCGGATGTTTACAGAGACGGTATCTCCGAGATAAGAATGACAAAGAGCATGCTGTCCGGTATAGCATTTAAGAACTTTGATACTGTGGCTCTTACAGACAGTCTTGAAATGTTCGGATATCTCGGTTCAGCTCTCAGAACAGAGTCATCTATGGGACAGGGAGTGCGTGAGAAGTTTACGCTTGATCGCATGTATGTAGAGAACGGCACGCTCGGATATGATGTTGCGGAGTTTGGCATTCTTGTGAGAAGAGCAGAAAATGGCTCAGTAGTATACACACAGGACAACGACAGTATCCGTGATATTGCTGTAGTCAAGGCGTTTTCTGACTATGCTCCGGCAAAGCTGTATTCGCAGGATGACGCAAGCTACGTGTTTACGAGTGTGATGACAGGTATTGATGAAGATGCCTATACAGAGAGCTTTGAATACACGCCTTATGCACGTCTGTCAGACGGAAACGGAAACTACTATGTTGTATATGGCGAGGCGATATTGGAGAGTGCATATTCAGCCGCTGTAAAGATAGAAGAGAGCGGAGATGCTATCCCTGCTTATGTAGCACATATCCTTAATACAGTAAGAAGCTGACTTCAAACATAGACAAAAACCCGCTCGACCGAGTCGGGTTTTTGTTTTCCTGTTGACCCGGTTCATTGTGTAATTATCTTATTATAGCCGATATGAGTTTGGTTTTAAACGATATTTTCGTCCATATCTGCGTTGCACTTGCTCGGAGTATGCATATACACCGTCGCAAGATGCACCTTGATCTGAGCAAAAAT
>JAZNOK010000138.1:0-3939 GCA_045580775.1 Eubacteriales bacterium | reverse complement strand
TGCATCGAGTGCGGTGCATGTGCAGGTGCTTGTCCTGTAGATGCTCCCGTTCAGGAGTAATCGATTTTTGATATATACATATCATCCAACAACAAAAGCGGAGATATCCATCAGGTTATTTCCGCTTTTCGTTTTAACGAGGAATTAATAATGCAAATGATCGTCCGAGAGAATGAACGTATAGATGCAGTAAATGACGGTATAACTCTGATACAAAGAACTGACGGACTTACATTCGGCACTGACGCTTTATTGCTTGCTGCGTTTATAAATTCTAAAGAAAGCACATGTGTAGAATTTGGTTCGGGGACCGGTATTATATCTCTATTGCTGCTTCAAAGAAAAAAAGCAAAACACATCTATGCCTATGAGATACAGCCGGATTTTGCGGAGCTTACACAGAGGAATGCAAACAACAACAATCTTGGCAAGCAGATAACTGTCTACTGTCAAGATGTCAGAGATTCTTCAGTTTCTCAAACCGGCAGTGAAGTAGATATAGTATTTACTAACCCCCCTTATATGAAAAACGGCTCCGGTATCTCAAGTGCCACAAACGAAAAGAATATTGCACGACGAGAGATACACGGCGATATTGCAGATTTTTGCAGATCCGCAAAAAAGCTTCTTAAATATGGCGGCAAATTTTACTGCGTTTACCGGCCTGACAGACTAACGGAGCTTATTTATTCATTAAGGTCTAACGCACTCGAACCAAAGCGAATGACATTTGTTCATGCAGATCCAGAGTCTGCTCCATCTCTTGTATTAATAGAAGCAAGATATGGCGGTGGAGCCGAACTCAAGATCACAAGGCCGCTTGTGCTGTACAAAGACACTACACACAAAGAATTCTCTGACGATACATGTTATATATATGAAAAAGGATATTTCCCCGACAAGAGGTTTTAATAATTATGAAAAATTCAGACCAACCGGATCTTCAATATTCAACCGAAAAAAACGCTATACAGCCATCTACATTATATCTCGTAGCTACTCCTATTGGTAATTTATCAGATCTTTCTCCGAGAGCAATTAAAATACTGTCTGAGGTCGATTTTATAGCAGCTGAGGATACAAGAAACACTCAAAAGCTACTAAATGCAATTGGAGTACATAACAAGACAGTAAGCTACTACGAGCATAACAAATCACAAAAAGGAGAGCTAATAGTAAATCGACTTCTTTCGGGCGAGTCATGTGCTTTGGTCTCGGATGCAGGAACTCCCGCGATCAGCGATCCGGGCGAAGATATTGTCAAGCTTTGCTATGAAAACGGAATAACTGTCACGGGTGTTCCCGGATGCTGTGCTGCAATAAACGCACTTACACTTTCAGGACTTAGCACATATAGATTTTCATTTGAAGGTTTTCTTCCATATACAAAAAAAGATCGTACCCAACGATTAGAGGAGATATCCGCTCTAAATAGCACAATCATTATTTACGAAGCTCCTCATAAGCTAATTAACACTCTAAAGGATCTGGCAGATGCATTAGGGGATAGAAAGATAGCTTTGTGCCGTGAAATGACAAAGCTAAACGAACAAGTTATCAGAACTACTATATCAGGTGCTCTTGAGTACTACACAGAAGTCTCTCCGCGTGGAGAATACGTTCTGATAATTGAAGCAAACACATCAACTGATACAACGAACGACTACTCATCTATCTCTATTGAAGAACATGTAAAAATGTACATCGACAGCGGAATTTCAAAGATGGATGCGATCAAAAAAACGGCCAAAGATAGAAAAATACCCAAAAATGAGGTTTATGCAGCTGTTTGCAAGTGAGGTATGATATGTCAATAATAAACAATGAAAAAAACTATAAAACAGTACACTCAAACGTATTTTTGAAGGTATGCAAATACTGTTTTCCTCACATGCTCATTATTGCAACTATTCCCTTCATCTTTGTGCTTATCTCATTGTTATTCAGGCTATTTGGTGCTATAAATATAGCTGAAAGTATTGCCATGTATATGGCGTTCCCGATTGCTTTGATTTCACCTATGATCAGTACTGTAAAGATAATCTATGCTCTAAAGGGTGCTTTCCCGAGAAAAACAGATGACAGCCACAAAGTAGTATTATCTGTTTTTTTCTGCTATGCTGTTTGTACTCTTATTACTATCATACTTTTCAATATTTCTTGTTCAATATACAGAGCGTATCCTTTGGACTTTCCCTCAGCGGCATACATGAGAGATATGTTCACGTCGTCTCCTTCAGCCATGATGCTATTTTATTTCACTGTATTTTGTCTGTATATCACTATCTCTCTCATGGCAGTTACAGCATATTTTATCGGTTACAAAAAAAAGACAAAACACAGCTTTTCCATCTCATGTCTTGTTTTTATTTTAATGTATGTTATTGTTCTTGTAGCATTCATCCTCGCATACTTTGCAGCTACCTTCATGGATATAATTGCACTCGAAAGCATCCAGATCAGTTCCAGCATTTTCAACAGCAGTATGTTGTGTGCATTTCTAACCTTTTTATTTACATCATTTTTGCTGTCACCGATTATCTACTGTATCAATATCAAAACACTCAAAAGCCTTCAGTAACAAACACTAATAGAAAAAAGAATTGTGCCTTTTTCAGCACAATTCTTTTTTCTAGTTCTAATGATAAAAGTTATGCTACAGGGTACTTAGACTCAATAAGGTCGGCTGCCTGATCAAGGTAATCATTCTCGAACAGCTCAATAACCCCACGGTCAGCAAGAGAAGCGAGCTCACCGTCCATGGGAAGCTTTCCGATGATCTCAAGGCCGAGATTTTCGGCTGTTTGCTTAGCATTGCTCTTACCGAAAACATCAATATGCTTTCCGCAGTCGGGACATACAACGTAGCTCATATTCTCTACTATTCCGGTTATATCAATATTCATCAGCTTTGCCATATTAGCAGATTTCTTGACTATCATTGATACGAGCTCTTGGGGTGTTGTAACTATGACAGCACCGTCTATAGGCAAAGACTGAAAAACAGTAAGCGGTACATCACCTGTTCCGGGAGGCATATCCACAAACATGTAATCTACCTCATCCCAAACTACATCCGTCCAAAACTGCTTGATGACTCCTGCAATAACAGGTCCTCTCCACACAACAGGTTTATCCTCTTCGTCAAGAAGAAGATTGATACTCATGAGTTTGATTCCTGTCTTGGTTTGCTTGGGGAACATACCAAACTCTGATCCTTCTATCTGTCCCTTAACGCCAAACGCCTTTGGAGCCGAAGGACCTGTAATATCAGCATCAAACACAGCTACCTTGTAGCCTCTACGCTGCATGGTAACAGCCAAAAGGTCGGTGACCATGGATTTTCCCACTCCGCCCTTTCCGCTCATAACTGCGATGACTCGCTTTACATTTGACATTTGATTTTGTTTTTCCACCATTGACTCAGCATGTACATTGCCGCCTTCTCTTGACGAGCAATTGGCAGAGCACGTGGAACAATCATGTGTACATTCTGTTCTCTGTTCTTCCATTTTATTTCTCCGTTTTTAAATATTAATTCTTATCTTATAATACCGTATGGTCAATCGGACAGATCATTATAAAAAATGATCTCCTCAGGCATACAGAGATTTAATTTTTCCTTAGCTATCTTGATAACATACTCATCATTAAACTCTGCATCAAGCTCTCTTTCCAGCTCTTCTATCAGCACTTCATTCTCCTGATACTGTGCTTCAAGCTCCTTGCGATGCGTTTCTATATCGTTATACTTCATCTCGAGCCTCGCAACGGTGAAAATACCTATTATTACAAATATAATTACTCCAAGCTTGATTATCATGTTTGAATTTCTGTTCATTTTCTCACCATCATTACTGCATTCTGTGATATAATCCTTCTCTGTTTATCAGAAGAAGAATCATGTTCAATTCCGATGTTTTTACTTTTGATAAAACC
>JAZNOK010000137.1:0-15571 GCA_045580775.1 Eubacteriales bacterium | reverse complement strand
CGGGATATCGTGCGGCAGAGCGTAATGATCGCAGATCACGTCAATGATCTCATCGGTCATTCGGACTGCTTCCTCGTTCATCCAGTTCCATGGATTGAGATAAGGAACAAAGCATATTACCCCGGCTTTGGCGAGTCTCTTTGCACGCTCAACTGTCGGTATCAGTGCTTCCACCTTTGTGTTGTCATTTATCATAGCACAAGCACCGAGCCCGCGAAACATGACAGCGATACCTTTGATTTCGCCTTCGATATGCTTGTCGTTGGAATATGCGAATTTATCCAGATCCTTGTATTCTATCCCGGTGTGCATGGCTGTAGGCTCCTGTAAAAAAATTGCGAGAGAGTTATGCGAGAGTAGCTTTGTGGAAGGTCTTTTTGCCTTTTCTGAGCTTGACTCCGTCAGCGAGAGCCTCTTTTGAGAGCTGCATATATACGTCGCTTACCTTTTCGTCATTGACAAATACTCCGCCGCCCTGGATCAGACGTCTCGCTTCACTCTTTGATGGAGCAAGACCGCAGGCAATGAGCAGGTCCATGATGCCGATGGCACCGTCGCTGAGAGCCTCAGAGGACAGCTCTGTTGTGGGCATGTTTTCATCGGATGCACCCATACCGAACAGAGCCTTTGATGCTTCCTTGGCTTTGTCAGCTTCTTCTTTTCCGTGTACCATTTCGGTCAGCTCGTATGCGAGGATCTCTTTTGCTTCGTTGAGCTGAGCACCCTCCCATGAGTCCATCTTGTTGATCTCTTCGATGGGAAGGAAGGTAAGCATCCTGATGCATTTGAGTACGTCAGCATCGGCAACGTTTCTCCAGTATTGATAAAACTCGTATGGAGTGGTCTTCTGAGCATCCAGCCAAACGGCATTGCCGGCTGTCTTGCCCATTTTTTTGCCCTGTGAATCTGTGAGCAGGGTGATGGTCATAGCGTGAGCATCTTTGCCCAGCTTCTTTCTTATGAGCTCAGTACCTCCGAGCATGTTTGACCACTGGTCATCACCGCCGAACTGCATGTTACAGCCGTACTCCTTGAACAGGTGGTAAAAGTCGTATGACTGCATTATCATGTAGTTGAACTCAAGAAACGACAGGCCCTTTTCCATTCTCTGCTTGTAGCACTCGGCTCTGAGCATGTTGTTGACAGAAAAGCACGCCCCGACCTCGCGGAGCATATCGACGTAGTTGAGTCCGAGCAGCCAGTCAGCGTTGTTGATCATCATTGCCTTGCCGTCGCCGAACTCAATGAAACGCTCCATCTGTCTCTTGAAGCATTCTGCATTGTGGTCGATGTCCTCTTTTGTGAGCATCTTTCTCATGTCGGTACGGCCGGAAGGGTCGCCGATCATGGTAGTGCCGCCGCCGATGAGGGCGATAGGCTTGTTTCCTGCCATCTGCAGGCGACGCATCAGAGTCAGTGCCATGAAATGCCCCGCTGTCAGGCTGTCTGCCGTACAGTCGAAGCCAATATAGAAGGTTGCCTTTCCGTTGTTTATCATATCACGGATGTGTTCTTCGTTCGTTGTCTGGGCGATCAGTCCTCTTGCAACGAGCTCTTCATAGATCTGCATGTTGTTCTCCTTTTGTATCTTTTAGATGTATATTTTCGGAAAAAAATAAAAAACGCCCCGCAACCACAGCTGCAGAGGGCGAAAAAACTATCGCGGTACCACCTCATGCTCGGACGCTCCCTCGCGAAAGCACCCCTCGGTGAGTCTGAGACTCGATGCTGTGACGGGCATCTGCCGTCTGCCCCTACACGCAAACAACCGCTGGGGGCAGCCGCTCACGGGTGTACTTCATGGATGCAACGCACGGATTTTCAGCTGCCATCCGCTCTCTGCCGCGTTGTATTCGCACTACTCTCCCGATCATCGCGTTTTATTTTGATTTACGGTAATGATATCACATTTTTTGCCCGATGTAAAGAGAAAAATCGAAAAATTATTTGTTATTTTAGGCGTTTGTTGTTAACAAAAATGTAAAAAAGATTGACAACAGCTAAAAAAAGTAGTATACTGAAGGAGAATAGAATGCAATAGTTGCGGACAGGCATTACGATAAAACAGGAGAGAAATTAGAAAAGATGAAGAAATTAGTATTTGTGTTTACTGTGCTGCTTTCGGTTGTCCTTTTGTGTGTTGCGGTATCCGCAGCGGAGCCTGAGGTCCACACATGGGAGAACCTTAGCTACATATCTGCCGACAATGAGGTGCTTATCGTTGATTGTGATGACACGGTCAGCGGGGAGCTTGTGATACCGCAGGTCATAGACTACATGCTGGTCAAAGGTATCGGAGAGGGAGCTTTTTCGGGCTGTACACAGCTTGAGAGCATCAGCTTCGGAGACTATCTGAGCAGTATAGGCGAGCGTGCATTTGCAGGTTGCACCTCTCTCAAGAGCGTAAAGCTTGACGGAGGCGTTACCGAGATAGGAGCTGAGGCTTTCAGTGCTTGCACGCAGATGGAGAGCATCAGCTTCGGTGAGAAGGTCGAAGTTGTAGGCGAGCGTGCTTTTGCGGCTTGCAGTTCACTCAAGAGCGTTGATCTCGGATCAAGTGCGAAGCTGGGAGCTGAGGCGTTTTCTATGTGCACACAGCTCGAGACTGTCAGCTTCGGCGACGGTATTGAGATCATAGGCGAGCGTGCTTTTGACTATTGTGAGAAGCTCACGGCAATAGATCTGCCCGATTCGCTTCGACAGATAGGCGACTACGCATTTTTCAGATGCTATACGCTGGCTTCGGCTGACCTCGGCACAGGTGTTGAGAGTATCGGAGCACATGCGTTTGATTCATGCAAGAGCCTTGGCGTTATAATGATCCCGTACAGCGTTGATACGGTAGGTGATTTTGCATTCCATCTTTGCACATCACTGACTGAGGTTACTATTTCCGCGGGAACGGACAGCATAGGCGAGAATGCGTTTAAGAACGCCCCCTCGATCGAGCGTGTCAAGGTGCCCGGAGGATGCTATGCATACAGTTATGCCCAGAGACTGTCGCTTCCGGTAGAGCTTACTACAGTAGACTTGGACCGCGACGGTGAATTGACAAACGCAGACATAACCATTCTTGTACGTTATCTGGCGGGCTTTGATATCAGCGAAACCGTCGGAGAGGACTTTGATATGACGCATCTTGACGTATATGCTGACGGAAGCATAAACAACCGTGACGTCATTTACTGCGTACAGAAGCTGGCAGGCTTTATGGATTGACCTGCTCCACTAATTTGACATCATCATTCACATACCAAAGAAGAGAAGCACCGCTGTTTTGTAACAGCGTCCGGCTTCTCTTCTTTGCTTTTTTACGTAGTGAAGCTTGCGGCGGAGGTTGATCTTGCGGCGGCGGTTGATCTTGCGTGGGCGGTTTTTGCTGCATGGCGGTTTATATTGCACGGTAGGTTCTTCTCGGTTCTCCTCGGAATTTCTCGGTTCTTCTCGGAATTTCTCGGTTCTTCTCGGATATACCGCATATTTAAACAAAAGATCCGCATATCCGCTTCGGCATTTGTATGTCGGGCTTTTTTTGGCAGTGTTTGTGCGATAATTATATACATATATTTAATAATATATAAAAAAAACATTGACAACAATAGGATGAAGTAGTATAATTTAGATGTGAATTTTTATTCATTTTTGTGTAAACAAAGTATGAAAAACGATCAAAAGGAGACGGACATGAAAAGAGCATTAGCACTATTTCTTGCATGTTTGCTTGCTTTGCCGGGCGGTCTTGTGACTGCTATGGCAGATGCTGAGATATTCTCTGCAGACACATCTACGCAGAGCACTCAGGGCGAGCATGCACAAGAGGACAAGCCCGACACGGATGCGGGCGAGATCAAGGTCGATGAGGGAAAGGTTGACCTCATGGACAGCACACAACAAGAGGACACTGTGTTCAATCTCGATGAGGGAGAATACGAGAACCTCTATTGGACTTTTGATTCTGAGTATACTCTTACGATCAGCGGAACCGGAGAGATGCCGGCAGGCGAATATCCGTGGGCTATGTATTATGATCAGGTGTATGCTATTGTGGTATCAGAGGGAGTTACGAGCATTGCT
Source organism: Eubacteriales bacterium (assembly GCA_045580775.1). Taxonomy (GTDB): domain Bacteria; phylum Bacillota; class Clostridia; order Oscillospirales; family CAG-272; genus JAZMZS01. The sequence goes on along the minus strand of JAZNOK010000137.1, from coordinate 11,497 downwards.
GAATGTGCGTTCAACTCTTTTACCGAGCTTGAGAAAGTCACTATTGCAGACAGCGTCAGGAGCATCGGAGACTATGCGTTTACTGCATCCGAACGCCTCAAGAGCGTTGATCTGGGCGACGGTGTTATTGATATCGGTGCGTATGCGTTCAATACGACCGCACTCACACGCCTGAGTACACCTGCGAGCTTAGGCAGTATCGGCGAGCAGGCATTTGCCAACTGCACACGCTTGATGACGGTGAACATCGAGGGCAACGGCCTGGCTGTTATCGGTGAGGCGGCATTCGGCAGCTGCTACAGCATGTATGAGGCTGTCATAGGAGACGGTGTAGCTGAGATATCGGCTTCTGCCTTTGCTATGTGCGAGTCGCTTTCGTCTCTTGTAATAGGCGAAGGTATAAAGACGATCGGCTCTTATGCTTTTTCCGGCTGCGAGTCGCTTTTGTCTGCTGAATTTCGCGGAGACGCTCCCGAGAACGTCGGTACTGAGATATTCGGTGCGAATGACGAATTTATCGTTTACTGCTATGAAGACAGCGAGGGCTTCAGCTTTCCTGTATGGCATGGATATCAATGTCAGGTGCTTGCCGCAGCTGTACAGGAGATCCTGTCGGGAGTATGCGGAGACAATGTAGTTTGGTCTTTGAGCGACGAGGGTGTACTCACCGTTTCCGGAGAAGGAGACATGTGGGATTACGATACACCCTATGAGTTGCCGTGGTATTCACAGAGAGATGATATAACCAAGGTCGTAATAGAGCAGGGAGTTAGCTCTGTAGGTGCAAGAGCGTTCTATCACTGCTACAATCTTGCGTCTGTTACGTTAGCGGACAGCGTGGCGAGTATCGGAGCACATGCATTCCGCGACTGTACGTCTCTGTCCGATGTTACGATTCCGAGCAATCTCCAAGGGATCGGTAACTACGCATTCCGTTACTGCACGACGCTGAGCGAGATAACGATCCCGAGCTCTGTGTCTGTGATAGGCGAGCATGCTTTTTATTACTGTACATCACTTGCGAGTGTCGAGATAGAGGATGGCGTGAATGAAATATCAAAGCACGCCTTCAACTACTGCCAGTCGCTGACATATATCGAGATACCCGACAGCGTAGAGTATGTAGGTGATTTTGCCTTCTACGGATGCAGCGGACTTGAGGGTGTCGGCATGGGAAGCAACATCACAGAGCTGGGCGAGGGGTGCTTTGGCGGATGCAGCGGTCTTGACAGTGTCAATATCCCTGCTTCTGTCAAGATCATCGGCAACAGTGCGTTTGCAGGTTGTATTGCACTCGGTTCTGTTACTATAGAGAATGGCGTTGAGGAGATCGGAGCACATGCGTTTGCGGACTGTGTATCTCTTGAGTCTCTTGTACTTGATGAAAGCATCAAGCATGTCGGAGTCGATGCATTCGTCGGTTGCGACATGCTTGCCTACAGTATATATAATAACGCACAGTACCTCGGAAACGCAAACAACCCCTATGTATTGCTGGTCAGTGCAGTGAACACGTATATCACGATCTGCGAGATCCACTCGGATACAAAGGTGATCGGACCGAACGCCTTTGCAAATTGCGAGCAGCTTGAACAGATCACCGTTCCTGACGGCGTTCACAGCATCAATCAGGGTGCGTTTTACAACTGTACTTCACTTGAGAGCATATCTCTTCCTTATGTCGGATACGGTTATGACGGACAGGAAGGTCTGAGCTACATATTCGCGTATGCCGTGGATACAAAGGACAAGCTCACAGTAGACTCTGTCCCCGCGAACCTGAAGAATGTAGAGATCAGAGGCGGCTTTATATGCGACGGAGCGTTCAAGTTCTGCAGCAGCATAGAGACTGTAGTGCTCGGAGACGGTGTCATCGGAATAGGAGCTGAAGCATTTTTCGAGTGCTACTCGCTTAGCAGCATCAACATCCCCGATAGTGTTACGGGAATAGGCGGCTTTGCCTTTGCGTTCTGTACTTCTCTTACCGAGATCACTGTTCCTGCATCTGTCGGCGTCATCAGCGACAGCATGTTCAGAGAGTGCAGCGGACTTGTCAGTGTAACTATCGAGTCCGGTATTACGAAGATCTCTGACTATGCCTTTTATAGATGTTCATATCTGACAGATGTAACTATTCCCGAAAGTGTTAAGAGCATCGGCGACTATGCCTTTGCACGGTGTTCCGCATTTGAGACGATTACTATCCCTGAGGGCGTTACCGGTGTCGGAGAGGGAGCTTTCCGATACTGCTTCAACGTTACGCAGCTGAGTCTTCCTTCGAGCTTGAAGACTATCAATGGTTATGCATTCGCAGAAATGCGGTATCTTGAGCAGCTCACCATCCCCGAGGGCGTTGAGAGCATCGGCGACTATGCCTTTGCATGGTGCAACAGCATTGAGACTGTAGATATTCCGTCCACACTCAAGTATGTCGGCTATTATGGGTTCGGCGGATGTTATTCACTTGTTACGGTTAATATAACCGATATCGGAGCTTGGGTGTCTATCTCCTATGACGGATATGAGTCAAGCCCGATGTATTTGGCAGATCAGCTTTGCCTCAACGGAGCAGAGCTGCCCTCCGAGATCGTTATTCCTGAGGGAGTGACGAGCATAGCCGACTGTTCATTCAGATACTGCACAGGTATCACGAGTGTTACTCTTCCCTCGAGCGTGACGGAGATCGGCGATCATGCCTTCTACCGTTGCAGTTCTCTCAGCTCGATCAATATTCCCTCGGGTGTGAAGAGCATCGGCGGTTATGCATTCTATAACTGCAGTGCCATTACAGACATTGAACTGTCTGAGGGACTGAAGACTATCGGTAACAGTGCATTCTATTACTGCTCTTCGGTCACGAGCATTACCATGCCTACAACTGTCGAGAGCATCGGATGGGATGCCTTCTACGGATGTAACAATCTCGATACAGTGAACATCACTGATCTGAGTGCGTGGATGAGTATCAACTTCAACAATTACTCGTCTAACCCCACATATTACTCAAACTCACTTTGTCTGAACGGAGAGCAACTGACATCTATTACCGTTCCCTCCGGCACGACATCTATCGGAGACCACGTGTTCGGGTATCTCGAACTGGTCACGAGCATCAGCATTCCCACGGGAGTTACGAGCATAGGAAACTATGCATTCCAGGGGTGCTCAGCTCTGAGTGAGATCAGCATTCCTGCGGGAGTGACGAGCATAGGAGAATATGCATTCCAGGGATGCTCAGCTCTGAGTGAGATCAGCATTCCTGCGGGAGTTACGAGCATAGGAGAATATGCATTTGCCAACTGCACATCTCTCACGAGCATCAGCATACCTGAAAGTGTAAAGTCCATCGGTTATTCTGCGTTCAGATATTGCGAAGGTCTGGAGAGCATCAGCCTGCCTTCGGCAATAACGGAAATTGACTCGTATACCTTCTATCACTGCATATCTTTGGAAAGTGTCATCATACCGGAAGGCGTGACATATATCGGAGGTTCAGCGTTTGACGACTGCTGGTCGCTTTCCGGCATTACCCTGCCTTCCTCTCTGAAGGTCATCGCAAGTTATGCATTTAGCGACTGCCGGTCACTTTCCGGCATTACCCTGCCTTCCTCTCTGGAGGCCATCGGAGGTTATGCATTTAGCAACTGCACGTCTTTGACAAGTATCCGTGTACCTGCCGGCGTGAAAGAGATATACGGAACGTCATTTGCGGGTTGCCAGAAGATCGTCTCCATCGAGGTGGACGAAAATAATACCGTATACCACAGCGATGGAAACTGCATCATTCGTACCGCTGACAAGGTCCTTGTCGCCGGTTGCAATAACAGTATCATCCCGACAGACGGAAGCGTTACCTCTATAGGTGAAAACGCTTTCTATAACCGCTTGTTTGCGAGTATTACTATCCCCGAGGGAGTGACAAGCATCGGTTACAATTCATTTTATGCCTGTCATGCTCTCACGAGCATCAGCCTACCGAGCACATTGACAAGTATCGGAGGCTATGCATTCAGTGGATGTAACGCCCTCACGAGCATTACTATTCCTTCCGGCGTTTCAAGGATCAATGACGGCGTGTTTGGGTCCTGCTCATCCCTTATCGAAATCACAATTCCCGAGGGTGTCAAGAGCATCGGCAGCTATGCGTTCGAATATTGCTCGAGACTTGCGAGAGTCAGCCTGCCCTCGAGCTTGACCGAAATCAGTAACAATGCTTTCAGATATTGCTCGTCGCTGACGGCAATTACCTTGCCTTCGAGTCTGAAGGAGATCGACTTCAATGCTTTCTATTCTTGCAGTAAACTTGCTTCGGTGGTCATTGCTTCATCGGTGGAGAGCATCTACTACGGTGCATTCAGCAACTGTTCGAACCTCTGGCATGTACTGTATCAGGGCACAGAGGAGCAGTGGAGCAACATTTACTTCGGCTCATCCAACAGCTCTCTTACGAATGCAACCCGCCACTACTCTGCTGTTGGCAGCGAGGTTACATCTGTATATACTACGGAGCCGACATGTACGACCGGCGGTTCGATCACGTTTACCTGCTCGGCATGCTCCGCAACAAAGGACCTTTCCATTTCGTCTCTCGGACATTCCGGCACCTACTTAGAGACAGTAGCTCCTACATGTACGTCTTCCGGCTATGATGTTTATATCTGTTCGAGATGCGGCTATAACTATAACTCAAACTATACAAATTCACTTGGACATAAATACGAGACCGTCTCTACATCCGCACCTGCCTGCGTAGAGCCGGGTTATAAGTATGAGAAGTGTACGAGATGTTCGGCAGAGACTGCGACTGTAGCTACAGCTGCCCTCGGACACAGCATAACAGACGGTGCGTGCACGGTCTGCGGTATGCTCGAGGCGGACTGCATCGAGTCTGAGCATGACTACCCGGACAACTGCGATCAGAGCTGGACTATTACCAAGGACGGAGCAAAGAGAATTGCCATTACCTTCTCCTCAAGCACCTACACCGAGTCCGGATGGGATTATATCTACATCTATGACGCAGACGGCAATCAGCTCGGACGATATTCCGGAACGCAGCTTGCATCGGCAAGAATAGTCGTACTTTCGAGCTCTGTGAGAATACGTCTCACCTCTGACTCGAGCAACACCTATTACGGTTTCGCTCTCTCGAACGTACAGGCATACTACGAGGACTGCACGCACGAGAGCACAACGCTCAAGAATGCTTACGCACCTACATGTGAATCTACCGGATATACCGGTGACTATGTCTGCGACGAGTGCCAGATTACAGTAACGGCAGGTGAGAGCATTCCTGCTATCGGCCATGATTATACAGATGGCGACACCTGTGCTAACTGCTCTGCATATATCTGGGACTACTCTGTTTCTTCAGACGGAAAGGCAACGATAACGGGATATAACGCCACTGCAACAGACCTTACGATTCCCGCAACGATCAACGGCTACCCTGTAACCTATATCGGCAGCAATGCATTCCGTAACTGCACGAGCCTTACTAGCATCAGCCTCCCGAGCACACTGACCAGCATCGGCAGCTATGCATTCCGTAACTGCGAAAGCCTTGCGAGTATCAGCATCCCTGAGGGAGTGACTAGCATCGGCAGCAATGCATTCTATAACTGCACGAGCCTTGCGAGCGTCAGCCTCCCGAGCACACTGACAAGCATCGGCAGCTATGCATTCCGTAACTGCATGAGCCTTACGAGCATCAGCATCCCCGAGGGAGTGACGAGCATCGGCAATGATGCATTCTACTACTGCAATAGCCTTGCGAGCGTCAGCCTCCCGAGCACACTGACGAGCATCGGCAGCGATACATTTGCATACTGCTCTAGCCTTACTAATATCAGCATCCCTGAGGGAGTGACGAGCATCAACAGCTATGCATTCGCAGACTGCACGAACCTTGCGAGCATCAGCCTTCCGAGCACACTGACAAGCATCGGCAGCTCTGCATTCGCATACTGCTCTAGCCTTACTAATATCAGCATCCCTGAGGGAGTGACGAGCATCAACAATGATGTGTTTTATAACTGCAATAGCCTTGTGAGCATCAGCCTCCCGAGCACCCTGACGAGCATCGGCAGCAATGCATTCTGCTACTGCACGAGCCTTGCGGGCGTCAGCCTCCCGAGCACACTGACGAGCATCGGCAGCTCTGCATTCTACAACTGCAATAGCCTTGCGAGCATCAGCCTCCCGAGCACACTGACAAGCATCGGCAGCTATGCATTCGCATACTGCACGAACCTTGTGAGTGTCAGCATGCCTGAAGGTGTAACGAGCATTGGTTACAGTGCATTCTATAACTGCTCTAAACTCTGGCACGTTCTGTATCAGGGCACAGAGGAGCAGTGGAATGCGATATCTATCGATTCTTCTAACAGCTATCTTACAAATGCAACACGCCACTACTCAGCTATAGGCAGCGAGGTTACATCTGCTGTGACTGCAGCACCTACATGTACTGTAGCCGGAACTCTGACCTACACCTGCTCGGCCTGCTCGGCTACAAAGAATGTTAGCATTCCCAAGACGACACATTCGGGCACTTACGTAAGGACCGTAGCACCTACATGCTATGACCGGGGCTACGATGTATATAATTGCACGGCATGCTCGGGCGATTATAATACTAACTACACATCATCTCTCGGACATGACTACGTTTACTCCGAGACTGTAGCTCCCACATGTACATCTTCCGGCTATGATATTTATCGCTGTTCGAGATGTACAAGCACCAACCAAACAAATCACGTAAACTCCCTCGGTCATGCAGGTGCTTTGACCGAGACTGTAGCACCTACATGTACAGAGCAGGGCTATGACGTATACACTTGCTCGAGATGCGGTGAGACCTACAGTACAAACTACACAGATGCACTCGGACACAGTATGACAGACGGTGTCTGCGGTGCGTGCGGACTAAGCGAGCTTGACACTATACAGTCTCCTCACGATTACCCGAACAGCTATGACATGAGCTGGATCATTGAAAGAGAAGGAGCAAAGAGGATCGCCATCACCTTCTCCTCAAGCACCTACACCGAGTCCGGATGGGATTATATCTACATCTATGACGCAGACGGCAATCAGCTCGGAAAGTATTCCGGAACGCAGCTTGAATCAGCGAGAATAGTAGTACATTCCGAGGCTGTGAGAATACGCCTTACCTCTGACGGAAGCTACACTTATTACGGATTCTCTCTGACTGCGATCGACGCTTTCTACGAGGACTGCACACATCCTGCTCTCGGAGAGGGAACGGCTCCCACATGTACGCAGGACGGACAGACAGCTAGCGGATATTGCGAGGAGTGCCAGCAGAATATTGCGGGCACCGTTATCCCCGCAATGGGTCACAGCTTTACCGACGGTATATGCGTTGTATGCGGTGCGAACGTTTGGGGCTATACGGTAACAGACGGAAAGGTAACTATCACAGGCTACTATGATACAATAACAGATCTTGTAATTCCCGAGAAGATCGACACATACCCCGTTGTTGCAATAGACAGAGAGGCATTTGCCGACCGCACGGATATTACTTCAGTAACCATCCCCAAGAGCATTACATCTGTAGGTGCAGGTGCATTTGCAGGCTGTACCGGACTAACAAAGGTAACGATGACCAGCCTCTATGCATGGTGCAAGATCGACTTTGCAGATGAAACAGCAAACCCGACCTACTACGCAAAGAAGCTCTACGCAAATGCAAAAGAAGTGACTGCTATTACTGTTCAGGCAGGAGTAGTCGATCTCGGAGCTTATACCTTTGTCAACTGCGTCTCACTTGAGAAGGTTGTATTCTCAGAGGGAATAAAGACCATAGGCAGAGGTGCATTCTTAGGATGCAGCGGCATAGAGAGCATCACTATTCCAAAGAGTGTGACCGATATCGGCGACAGTGCGTTCTATGGTTGCGGCTCACTTGAGAGTATCTACTTCAATGCACAGACAATGACCGATCTCGTCTCAAAGAATAATGTATTCTATCAGGCAGGAAAAGCCGCAGACGGCATTACGGTCACAATAGGTAAGGATGTTCAGTACATCCCCGCGTATATCTTCTATCCTTATTCAGGCTCAGCTGAATACTCACCCAAGATCACAGAGGTAGTATTCGAGGAAGGCAGCGTATGCACGAGCGTTGGCGTTTCTGCATTCTGCTACAACACCGATCTTGAGAGCATCAGCCTCCCAGAGGGTGTGACAAGCATAGGAAAGTCAGCCTTCGGATACTGCTCAGGACTTGTGAGCATCGAGCTTCCCACAACTCTCCGGACAATAGACCACAGAGCATTCCGCGACTGCACAGCCCTTATCGGTGTAGATATTCCCGAGGGAGTCAGCTTCGTCGGAGACAGCTCATTCCAGGGTTGTAGCTCTATTGAGGCTGTGACTATCCCGTCGACTTTGACCGAGCTTTCCTTCTCGATCTTCTCCGGATGCACAGCACTCAGACTTATCACAATTCCCGATAGCATAACTACCATAGGCGAGCGTGCCTTCTACGGTTGTAACGCACTGCCCGAGATCAATATCCCCTCGAGCGTAACCACAGTCGGAACAAAGGCATTCTACGGCTGTACCGCTCTTGCTGAGGTGAATATGACCAGCCTCTTTGCATGGTGCAAGATCGACTTTGCCGACTATACAGCAAACCCGACCTACTACGCAAAGAAGCTCCGTGCAAACGGAAAGACCGTAACAGCGATCTCTATCAATCCCAAGTTCACAGAGGTCAAGAATTACACCTTCGTAAACTGCGTATATCTCAAGAGCATTACCATTCCCGATACAGTAACTGTAATTGGTGATTATGCATTCTTCGGATGCAAGTCCGTCACCACCCTTAATCTCGGCGGCGAAGTTACGAGCCTCGGCAAGTACGCATTCCGTAACTGCTCAGCTCTTACAGAGGTTATAGTTCCCACAGGCGTACAGAGCATAGGCGACGGATGCTTTGACAAATGCACGAACATAGTGCTGCGTACACCGTCCGGTTCTGTTGTACATGAGTACGCACAGGAAAACGGCATAGCATTCATACTCAATGAGGATATCAACGGAGACGGCGAGGTAGCAAACAGCGACGTAACCGTACTTGTCCGTCATCTGATGGGCTGGGATACCGGTGTTGATGTGACTTATGCCGATGTTACCGGAGACGGAAAACTCAACAACCGCGATCTTATCGCATTGATACAGCTGATAGCATGGTCAGGGTCTGATGATACAGACCCTGACACCCCGGACGAGCCTGTAGTTACGGAAGTGACAGTCTATCTTTCCGATTCGGGTGACGACTCAAACGACGGCTCCGCTGCTGACAAGGCAGTAAAAACCATGCAGAAGGCATATCAGCTTCTCGGAGACGAGGGCGGTACTATTGTAGTTGCAGGTACGTATACTCAGACAGCACACTTTTTATCAGAGAAGCACACAGGCAAGGTAACCGTCAAGGGAGCTGATGCTAACGCGGCTTATAACATAACCGCAGCTTCCCGCTACGTTCTCGGCGGTCCTACCGAGTTTGCAAACCTCAAGATGAGCGTTACCAATGGTTCTTTCTATATCATTTGCCTGTTCAATGATCTGACTGTAGATGATACTTTTACGCTTGAGAAGAACGGCAAAAAGACCATAGTTAACCTCGGCGGACAGAACTACGCTCCCGAAGGAGCAGTTGACTACACTCCTAAGGATGCTACCCTCACTCTCAACGGCGGTGAATGGGAAGAAGTCGTAGGAATGATCAGAAACGGTAGAGCTACCGTTGACGCCTACACTCTCAAGGAAATAGAAGCTTTCAAGGATGTTGATCTCACCATCAATGTCGGCGGTTCTGCTATAGTTTACAAGATATTTGCTTTCTCTCGTTCCGGCGGTACTACCGGTGCGTTTATAGCTGAAAATGCAACTATGACCCTTAACCTCAACGGCGGCAGCCTTACACACTTTGTCTGTGCACATGACACAAAGACCCTCACCCCCGGATTTGGCGGCGGTATGACAGTCAACATAGGCAAGGACTTTAAGTTTGACGGTGCTTTTAACGCTAACACCACAGTCACAGCCGACAACAGAGTTGGATTAGACAATGTATATTACGGACTCAGCGGTGAGTCTGCATGGTCAGATGCAGCATTCACAGGAGAAAAAGTTGGCAAATCAGTTGTAGTGATAGCAGACGAGCTCTATGACTCTGTTGTTGCAAATGCAAAGCTTCGTGTTGACTCTTTCGCAGAGATCAAGAGGGCTTTGCCCACAGCTCCCGATGCCCCTGCTGATACAACAGCCCCTGCTGATACAACTGCTCCTGTAGATACCGCAGCTCCTGTAGATACCGCAGCTCCTGTAGATACCACAGTGCCCGACGCTGTTGTGCTTCCTGCTGAGCCTACGCTCACCTCCAGTACAAAGTTATACATCGGCTTCAACGGTAAAGGTGACAAAACAGGCTCGGACGCAAACAACTACTTCCATCCCACAGGCTGGTCCACAGGCGGTAAACTCCACACCAAGATGGCTGACGGCGGTACAATGGTAGTAGTCGGCAAGGGGTACTTCGGCGGTAACGGAACATTCTCCGCTACATCCACCCCCGTGCTTGTCACAGCTGTTGATGGCAGTACTGACTACACCGGTACCATTGATAGTAATACGGATTCAAACGGCAACGGTCTCCCGGACGGACAGGGTACTCAGACCGGAATGTTCCTGATCGCTAACCAATGTACAATGACTGTTGCATGCGATCTGATTTTTGACAAAATCACGATACTAGACCGTTCAAAGTATGATCAAAACGTAGCCGCTGGTAAGCTCCCTGCAGCTGTTATGAAGGTAGCTTCCGGTGCTAAGCTCGTTATCGGGCCTGAGGTTACTTTCGCTTATTCTCAGAACGATGTTGAGCATGCAAGGCTCACTACTCCTCTTGTAGTTGAGGAAGGTGCTTATGCATTCCTTCATTCGCTCGGCTGTTCTTCTTACACAGGTGCAGGCACTATCGTTGTCGGCGACGAGATCAAAGATACCGTTACAGCTGAGACCTTCGCAGGATTTGAGGGCAAGATAGTTGACGAGAACGGAAACTATATCTTTTGATTTGAGCCAACGCATCGGCTAAAGACACACGAGCAGAGTATTATTTACTTTGACGTTGTGCCGCATGACTTTTGACATCATCATTCACATAAAAAAATGAAGCAGAGCATACGTGTTCTGCTTCATTTTTTTATCCGTCCGGAGGGGACGTAGCTCTGCAAATGTCCGAGAAACGTTTACGACCGTAGCTCCCTCTCCGACTGTCATGGACGAGGGAGATTATTTGCGAAGTCTCCAACCCGACTGGACGGGTCAAAAACATAGTCGCACTACTCAGGCAAGGGGTTGCCCTCGTATTGCTCGTTGTTTTTTCCTCTCCGCGGCTTTTCTTCATCACCGTTTAGGTGCGAAAATCCGCGGAGCATCCTCGAGCGAAGCG
>JAZNOK010000136.1:0-5010 GCA_045580775.1 Eubacteriales bacterium | reverse complement strand
CAGGACAAGCACCTGCACATGCACCGCACTCGATGCACTCGTTCGCATCGATAACGAACTTACCATCGCCCTCGGATATAGCATCAACGGGGCACTCTGCAGCACATGCTCCGCATGCGATGCATTCATCGGTAATCTTGTATGCCATGGGTAACACCTCCAATAATAAATTCTTTACTAATTTTATCATATATATTTAAAAAATCAATAGGTAATTGAGAATTTTTAAATATAATTTGATATTTTTTAAAAAACAAAGGAAAATATATGACGTATTAATCGTTAGATTGTTTTTGTTCTTCTTGTTGTTTTTGCGGTTGTTTCTTTTGTGCTTTTCCAAGGACCTTTACGTCATCTCTGGAGAATAATTTTGGCTGTTCAGGTTTGTCTTCCAGGCGGACTTTTATGGTAGCGGCAAGGGGATTTGATTCAATTACAACACCGTTTCCGTTATCTGTACTTACGAGATAACCGACCTGAGGTGTCTTTTTGATCTCTTCTTCGTATGTCTCGTGTTCGTATCTGAGGCAACACATCAATCTTCCGCACGCACCTGATATTTTTGCCGAGTTCAAAGAAAAGTTCTGTTCCTTTGCCATTTTTATTGAAACCTGAACAAAATCTGAAAGGAAGCTGTTACAGCAAAAAGATCTTCCGCACAGACCTATTCCTCCTTTTAGCTTGGCTTCGTCTCTGATGCCGATTTGTCTCAGCTCAATTCTGGTTTTAAATATCGAGGCAAGGTCTTTTACCAGCTCACGGAAGTCAACGCGTCCATCACTCGTGAAATAAAAGAGAAGTTTGTTATTATCAAAAGTATACTCAGCATCGATCAGATTCATATCAAGACCGTGCTTTTCTATTTTTGACTTGCAGAGATCAAACGCTTCAAGCTCCTTTTTTTTATTTTCCTCGCTATGACGTATATCCTCGTCAGTGGCGATTCTAAGAATTGGACGAAGCGGTAATACAATATCACGATCCGGTACAAACATATTTGAACAGGTAGTGATACCTATTTCTATACCGCGTGCCGTTTCGACAATAACATGTGTTTCGGGAGAAACACTTATCCCCGCAGGAGAGAAGTAGTATACTTTGCCCACCTGACGAAAGCGTACACCGACAACTTCTGTTTTTTCATTAGATGATCTTTGCTCATGGACAGTATCTTCGGTGTTGGTTGTTTCTGTTATTTTTTCATTTGTTTCTGACATTGTTTATTACACCTTTCGGGATGTTTTAGCTTTTAGCACTCCATAATTCACACGCTAATGTGAACATAATAGAAGTAGTGGAGGAGTTTCCTTGATTAAGATATAGTTCACTTATTGCTTTTTCTATACCGATACAAGCTTTTTTTGCGAATTTGGGTTTAACTGTGCTGACATATTTGTTGATGTCATCGCTGTCTACAAAGAAGTCAAGTTCTTTTTTTTCGGTTTCTTTGTATACTATTATATCACGCATAGAGCAGTAAAGCAACCGTAACATTTCTATTAATTCCGAGTTTTTTTCATTCAGATCTGATAGGGTCAGCAGCATTTCGTACTTTGATTCTTTGTTTCTTATTATATCAAGAATTTTATATATCACATCTCTTTTTGATAATATTTCATCATATTTTTCAGTGTCAGATGCGTATAATTCGGCTAGTCCCATATTGCCGTGGGTGATTGCAGAGATTATGTCAATACGTTTTGCGTCGATATGGTCATAGTTAGAAAGAAGATAACTTTTTATCTCTTTGTTTTTGAGAGGAGACGTTCTTATTACAGGTGCACGGCTGATCACTGTGGGAAGCAGGGAACTTGAATTTTCGCATATCAGAAAATATAAAACATTGGTGACAGGCTCCTCGAGCGTTTTCAAAAAGGCGTTCTGTGCGGCTAGTGTCATTTTATCAGCGTCATTGATTATATAAGCTTTCAGATCCAGTTCGTTTGGGGTCATGTAAGTGTGTGAGTTTAGTTCTCTTATAGTTTCCACACTGATGCTTTGTTTTTGGTACGAGTCTATCAAAATAACGTCAGGGCATACCTCATGTTGGATCTTTTCACAATTAATGCATTTGCCGCAGGGGATGACGCTGCCATTGCTGTTTTTGCAGGAAATTGCAGCAACGATGCTTTTTGCAAACAGTTTTCTGCCGCTGCCGTATGGTCCTTCTATAATAAATGCATGGGGAAGGGAGTTATTTTTGATATAATTAGACAGTGTACATTTTAGGATCTCATTACCGATAATATTAGTGAAATACTCTGCCATAGTTCACCCCAAAAAAATTCTGAATGTATTTTATCACACTCGGTCAAATATGTCAATGTAGAATAACACATCAATTGCCTCAATGGCCCCCGAACTATATGCTGATCTGTTTGTAGCGAATAATTACCATCATGGATGTACATTAAAAAGAGAACCCAATCGGGGTTCTCTTTTAATGACAAAGAAATATCTTGCGAATAATCGGAAAACGTTTTTACAGACGGAAGTATGTATAACCTGCATCCTCAAACTCTTCTCTGGAGTAAAGTCCCTTGATATCGAGAAGTATCTTTGATTTATCATCTGATTTGTAGAATGTGTCAAGATCACTGATAGAGAGCTCTTTGAACATATCGTGTGCAACAGCTACAATAATAGCATCACAATCACGTACATCATCAAGTGAACAGAACTCGACACCATAGAGTGCACGTGCTTCTGCCGCATCAGCGGTGGGATCACATACTATGGCGTTAATATTGTAATCAAGCAACTCGCGATAAACATCATAAACCTTACTGTTTCGGGTATCGGGGCAGTTTTCCTTAAATGTAAAACCGAGAATAGCAACTTTTGCAGTTTTTGCTTCCTTGCCGGCTTTGAGCATCATTTTGATACATCTTTCGCCGACATACTTGCCCATTCCGTCATTAACTCTTCTTCCTGCGAGGATTACCTGGCTCTTGTATCCGATCTTTTCAGCCTTGTAAGTGAGGTAATATGGGTCAACTCCAATACAGTGTCCTCCGACAAGACCGGGGGAAAATTTGAGGAAGTTCCATTTCGTTCCTGCTGCCTCGAGGACGGATTTGGTATCTATTCCCATCTTGTTGAAGATTATTGACAGCTCGTTCATAAATGCAATATTTATGTCACGCTGGCTGTTTTCTATTACTTTTGCGGCTTCAGCTACCTTGATAGTGGGAGCTCTGTGAACGCCTGCTTCAATAACAAGACTATATACCTTAGCTACAATGTCCAATGTCTGCTCGTCCATTCCGGAAACGATCTTCTTGATAGTTTCCAGTCTGTGAACTTTGTCACCCGGGTTGATTCTTTCGGGAGAATAGCCTATTTTAAAATCTACTCCGCAACGGAGACCGGATTCCTGCTCAAGTATCGGAACGCAGATCTCCTCGGTTACACCCGGATAGACTGTTGACTCAAATACAACGATCGAGCCGGGAGTCAAATTCTGACCTAGTATGTGGCTTGCACCTTCGACGGGTGCAAAATCAGGGGTATGATCAGCATTGACAGGAGTAGGTACTGCAACGATGTGGAATTTTGCCTCTTTGAGTTTTGCTTTTTCTGCGGTGAACTCAACGGAGCAGGCTGCAACAGCTTCATCGCCCACCTCTCTTGTCGGGTCAATTCCGTTTTTATACAGATCAATCTTTTTTTCGTTTAGATCGTAACCGACGACTTTTACTTTTTTTGAAAAAGCAACAGCTATCGGCATTCCTACGTAACCAAGACCGACAAGGGAGAGTTTTTCCTTACCTGCCAGTAGATCTTCATAAAGATTATCAAACAAATTATTCATTATATCACCAAACCTATCGTCAAAATTTACAATTTTAAAAGTCTTTTTATTGTTTTGTGCTCAGAGTGTAGTCTTTATCGGTGTCGGCAATTTTTTGTGCCTTTCTGTGCAGCATTTCTCTGCGAAACTTCTTTGTACAGAGCGTAAAGAGTCCCATCAGTGAACCGAAACCGTAGCAGATATGGAATATGGGAAAAAGTATCAACAGCGACAGAAGAGCTATCAGTTTGTTGTCATCTTGCAACGAAACTGCGAGTTTGATTGAGAAAAGTATATCAAGCAGAGTATATAGCGTCATCTCAGCTGCAAACAAAAACGCAAACGGTGTCCAAAGTGCACAGAGAATAGGCATAATTATCAGAGAAGCTAAAAACGCAAAAGGAATAAAATGACGAATTCCCATGCTTCCTGGGCAGACTCTCATAGTAATAACATTCCATTTACCGTTGAGAAAGCCTTGTTTTGCAATGCCGCCGATGGTATCTCTGCAGTAGTATGTGCATCTGATTTTATGAGACATGTAAATCTTTCCGCCGTTTTTGCGGATACGCCAGTTCATCTCGTTATCTTGATTTCTCGTGAGACGTTCGTCATACAATCCCCAGTTTTCAAACACTTCACGTCTGAAAGCACCAAAAGGCACCGTATCTACATATCCCTCATCACCGTTAACTCTGAAACTGGCATTTCCTACACCGAATCTGCTGGAAAGCATCTTGGCTATTCTCGACCCCATCTTGGTATGAGCTTTAGTTTCGATCGTACCGCCGACATTGTCTGCATCTGTAGTATCCAAAAAATGAACACACTGTGATATGTAGTCGTTTTCGTATTCGGCATGTGCATCAAGTCGGACGATGTACTTTCCGGTAGTGTTCTGTATGCCGATGTTCATCGCATAGGGTACTGTCATATCATAGTTGTCATATACACGGATCAGATCGGGATATTTTTCTATGTACTGACCGATTATTTCCTTTGTGTTATCTTTGGACGCTCCATCTATAAACACCCATTCCATATCCTCGATAGGATAGTCCTGCTGTAGCAGGGAATCTATACACTTTCCGATATATTTACTCTCATTATATACCGGCATGATTACAGATACTTTAGGTGTTTTCTTATTATCAGGCATAAAATAGTTCTCACTTCCGCACATGTTATGTACAATTATACTGTCTTTTGGTCATTTG
>JAZNOK010000135.1:0-45720 GCA_045580775.1 Eubacteriales bacterium | reverse complement strand
GTATATTTTTGCAAAAATATTTACATCAGTTCATGATTGTGTTATAATTATAACATGATTGCGTTATCGGAAGAATTATCAAAGAAGAAGGAGTTATCAAAATGAAAAGACTGCTAGCATTATTTCTTGCGTTCTTGCTCGCTTTGCCTGGAGGCTTGATTACTGCTATGGCTGATGTTGAGCTCGTGTCAGATGCTGTGCAAACGGAAAACAGAGAACGAACAAAGATCGAGCTCCCCGACGAGCCTATACCTACCGGAACAAACAAGGTGTATGTTGCTCATGATAAAAACGAAACCGGTGAGTACAAAGCTACAGTTGACGGCGGTGCTACACCGCAGGTTCCTTACAGGACAGCTTCCGGATGGTTACCGCTATTCACAGATGGTCTTGTAAAGGATGGGGGAACAATTGTAATCGTGGGTAAGGGATACTTTGGCGGAGATATCAGTATACCTGCTACGTCACAACCTATACTTTTTACTGCTGTTGACGGTGACACTGACTATACGTCCAGAGATGAAAACGGTAACATTCGTTATATGTCTGAGTCCGGCGGAAACGTTGGTCAGTACGGCATGTTTATGATAGCTGATGTCAGGACTTTAACATTTGAAGGTGACGTTATTTTCGATAATGTCGTCATACTCTGCCGCATCTCTTCATCAGCAATAGAAAACGAAAGAACTCCGGCTGTAATTAACGTAAACAAATCACTTGTAGTGACAAATACTGCTCAATTTGCCGAAATGACAGGTGGGGTAAACTATACACTGAACATAAACGACGGTGCATACGCGTACATACATGCTCTTGGGTTTGAAAAGTATACGGGTACAGGCATTATCGTTGTCGGTGATGAGATAAAGGATCTGGTTACTGAGGCTGATTTTGAAGGGTTTGAAGGGTTGGTAGTTGATGAGCAGGGGTATGTACTGTTTGACTTTGCAGCTTCCGATGCTGAAACTACAACTCCGGATGATCCTACATCACCTGAAATGCCTGATGATCCTATATCTAAAGTTAATACCGTCTACCTCTCGGATAGCGGATCTGACAACAACGACGGACTGTCCGCTGACAATGCTGTCAATACACTTACAAAGGCATATCAGGTTCTTGGTGATCAGGGAGGTCAAGTAGTAGTTGTAGACACGTATACTCCTGCATCACATTTTATTGCTCCTGATCATAAAGGCAAGATTACGATTATGGGTGTTACAGCTGATTCTAAGTACATCATTGCCAATGGCACACGTCGCTTTTGTGCGGGCGGGCCTACAGAGTTTACCGATATCACCATCGAGCAGAATTATAATATGCTCTTTGCAGCTTGTTTTAACGATCTTACCTTTTCATCTACTTGTATAATTAAGGAAAATGGATACCTTAGCATTGTCGTAGCAGGTGGTCAGGGAGGAAGTACAGCTGCAACTGACCGTGACTACATTGTCAAAAGCTCAACTCTTACCATTAACGGGGGTATATGGGATGAGGTCGTAGGCTCTCTCAGAGGTAGCCTCTATTCCCCATCAGGAGTACATAGTACAAGTGAGTTCTCTAACTACACACTTACGATAAATGTCGGTGAAAATGCAGAGATTGACAAGCTTTTTACATTCTCCCGTATCTTTGGAGGTGTTGCAATATTAGCTGAGAACTCATCATGCACGGTAAATCTCATGGGAGGTAAGATTAATAGGTTCCTTTGTCAGTCAGATTCAAAGGTAACCTCGCAAAACGGCTACGGAAACGGTATTACCGTCAATATCGGTCCGGATTTTGACCTTGAAGGGTCCTTTACATATAATGAAGATAAGCAATCGGCAGAGCATATTGTTACCGATGACAGTGGAAACATGATCTTTTACGGAATAAACGGTGACAGGCTATGGGTCAATGATACTCTTGAGTCTATTGGAAAGACGGTTGTTGTGCTCGATGCTCAGATATATGACAAATATAAGGACTCAACCAGATTCCGTGATGTAACGGTAATTAGAGCAAATGATGCATCTGATGGAGACACTGATGAGCCGGAGGTGAGTTACGTTGCCTCGGGCGTTGACGGAAATATTACATGGACTCTCGATACTGACGGCGTTTTAACTCTCAGCGGCAAGGGACCCATGAATGATTACTCATACTGGATACAAGAAACACCTTGGAACAGCTATATATCCGACATAAAGTCGGTAGAAATCATAGAAGGTGTAACGAGCATAGGCCCTTATGCGTTCTATAAGTGCACGAGTCTTACAAGTATAACGATACCGGATGGAGTAACCCAAATCGGATACTTTGCATTCGGCGACTGCTCATCTCTTGTGAGCGTATCAATTCCTGACAGTGTTACTTACATTGAAGCTTTTGCTTTCTCGGATTGTACAGGACTGGTCGATGTTTCTTTTCCTGACAGCATTGAATCATTTGAAGGTGGCATTTTTGACGGATGCACTAACATAAAATCTACTCTTTATGATAATGCATATTACGTTGGTAATGTTGATAATCCGTACATTCTTCTGTTGAAAGCTAAAGACACAGATATTACCTCTTGTTCGATTCACCCTTCTACCAAATACATTGATGATGATGCCTTTTATATGTGTACTCGTCTGATAAAAGCTTCCATACCTGAAGGAATTGAATTTATCGGAGTAAATGCCTTTACATATTGCTCATCACTTGTGAGCATTACAATTCCTAAGACAGTCGAGCAAATAGGAGAAAATGCATTTGCAGATTGCGTAAGTGTCGAGATAATAAACTACGATGCTGTTTTTGCGAATGTGTATGTTCATGGAGGGAAAGGCGGTCCCGGCTATATATTCAGGGGTGTTTTTGACGGATCAGGAGATCAAACAAACGGTGCTGTGTTATATATCGGAAAGAACACCGAACAGTTGATTTCAATTGATGGATGCAGCATCAAATACGTAGCTGTCGATCCGAGTAATGAATATTACATAAATGACACTGACGGTGTGCTGTATAACAAGAGCATGACGAGCCTGCTTTGTTTTCCTTCCATGAATGGAATAACTGAATTTGCTGTACCTGAGACTGTTGTTGAAATAGGGCAATTTGCATTTAACTGTAATGATACCCTTGAGAGTGTCACGCTACCTGCAACTGTCAACACTATTGGTAGGTGTGCTTTCTTAGATGCAACCAAGCTAAAGGAAATTGTTATTCCTCAGGCGGTTACGAAAATAAACGGCTCTACTTTCAGAGGCTGTGATGCTCTTTCTCATATTGTTTTTGGGGACAATATAGAAACAATAGGTGATTATGCGTTCTCCGAGTGCATATCTTTGACAGAGATCGATCTTCCTGCCGGACTGAAGGATATATGGTATGGAGCATTTGAGGGCTGTTCGAGCCTTGCTTATGTCACAATTCCCGGAAGTGTTGAGTCGATCGATCCCGAGGCTTTCCGTAATTGCGGAAAGTTGTCATACGCGGAGTTTTTGGGTGATGCTCCCGAATCAATAGATCCGTCTGCTTTTGACCAAACATCTTCAGATTTCACAATATACTATCACTCGGGTGTCAGTGGCTTTACTTCTCCGGAGTGGATCGGATATCCTTGCTTTGCTGTTGAAGATGTGCTTGATAATAACAACACTACACCAAATGGACTCAAATACGCACTTGACGATGTTAATCTGACAGCTATGGTAGTTGATGCTGTTATCGGTGATGATAATGTTTGTATTATTGTATCGAGCAATGTTGTCAAAGACGGAAAGGTATATTCAGTTATCGCCATAGGTGAAAGTGCATTCTCAGACTGCACATCACTTGAGAGTATCACTATACCTGCCGGTATTGTCAAGGTAGACAACAAGGCGTTCTATGGATGTACCTCACTTAATGAGGTAAATATTTCAAGCCTCTTTGCATGGTGCAGGATAGACTTTGCTCATTATACCTCCAATCCCACATATTACGCAAAGAACATCAGTGCGAATGGAAAGATCCTAACATCTGTAGTTGTACAGGGTAAGCTTGCAGAAATCAAAAACTACACCTTTATCAACTGCACATCGCTCAAGAGTGTTACTATTCCCGAGGGTATTGTGTCTGTAGGTGAATATGCTTTCTACGGATGCAAGTCTCTCTCTGATATTAGTATCGGCACATCTGTCGAAAGTATCGGTGGTTATGCATTCCGCAACTGTACAGCACTCGGGGAAGTGATAATTCCCAACAGCGTAAACAGCATTGGTACAGGATGCTTTGATAAATGTCCGAACGTCTCTTTGCGTACTTGCCACGGATCTGCTGCTTATGACTACGCACAGAAAAACAGTATTGTATTTGTGCTAAACGAGGACGTAGATGGAGACGGCGATATGACAAACAGTGACGTAACCATGCTTGTACGTTACCTTCTTGGCTTTGATGTCGGTCACAATATGAGCTATGCAGATATAAACTCGGACGGCAAGCTCAATAACCGTGATCTTATTGCTATCATTCGAAAGCTAGCATGGAATGAATAAAAGTTTTTTGCGTGTGATCGAATTGTTTAGTCTAACAGTAATTGTATCGAATAATGACTTGCTCTGAAAAATTTGATGCAACATTTATGAGATTAATTAATACAAAAATACCGAAGGAGAAAAACATGTCCAACTTAGACAAGCTACGTGAACTCAATCCTCATATAAGGATCTATACCATTCATGACAAGGAGTTTATTCCTTATGGCACACCTATAACCGATGTAGATACATCTGAGATAGTGAAGGTCGGTGAAAGACTGCTTGAACGCGGCGGAGCAGGGTATAAGGCATCTGTCGCTGAGTTTGAGAAGCTTTCAATACATGGCATTATCCGGGATAGATTCTTCGGTCAGATGCCAACTCAGACAGGTTTTGTCTGGGGGAAAAATCCTCGTATGAATGCACTTGAGTGGCACAAGAATTCAGAGATAAATATAGCAATAGATGATATAGTGTTGCTTCTTGGTCAGCTGGACGAGATAGAAGACGGTGCATATCATTCAGACAAGGTAAAGGCGTTCTATCTTGAAAAGGGTGAGATGGCTGAAGTATACGCAACGTCTCTTCACTACACTCCGTGTACAGTAAAGAAAAGCGGAATGGGTGCGGTTGTAGGTCTTCCTCTCGGTACCAATACTGCACTTGAAAAGCCTGCAGAGGATCGCTTTCTGAGAAATAAAAACAAGTGGCTTATCTGTCATTGCGAGAACAAGGTGTTGATAGAAAAGGGAGTAGAAGGCAACATAAGCGGTATCAATATTGAGATAAACGCTATAGACTGAAATCCATAGGATAAAAAAGCATCCTTTTTGCGGAGAGTATATCTTCGCAAAAAGGATGCTTTTTGTTTGCATTTGATTTTAGTTGTTTTGTTCTGCCATATTACGATTTTTGCATACACCGAGCAGTATCAACCGTTTTTTTGTTCTTCCGTGTCGGATCAATAATGAGAATACTTATCGTATTTTGAATATTTGTAATACTTGCTTTTTCTGTAGTAATATCCGTCTCCGATCGAACGCTTTTTATGAGAGACTTCATTGAGAATTGTTCCCAGTATCTTACAGCCGCTCTTTTCAATTTGTTCTTTTACTGATTTTGCTCTCGAGATCTTTACAATATCCTTAGCGATTACGATGATAGCACCGTCACAGATCTCAGCTACGACTGCCGCATCAATTACCAGACCCAGAGGAGGTGTATCAATAATGACATAATCGTAGTTTGCTTTCGCTACTTCCAGCAGCTCTTTGAAGCGTTTTGAATTGAGCAGCTCGCTGGGGTTTGGAGGATACTGACCTGAGAATATAACGTCAAAGTTAGGTATCTGTGTATTATACACGACCTCAGACAGCTCTACGTGTCCTGCTAGAAACTGGCTTAAACCGCTGAGGTTTGATTCGTTGGTGTTTTTAGAGAGCATTACGCTCTTTCTGAGGTCTGCATCTATGAGCAAAACTCTCTTGTTTATCTCAGCCAGGCTCTTGGAGAGCTCGAGTGAAATAGTACTTTTTCCCTCGTTCTGCTCACAGCTTGTGATACAGATCGTTCTTATATCATCCCCGCAGAAGCTAATGTTCGTTCTAAGTGTCTTGTACGCTTCTCTGGTGAAATAGCTGTTATTTCTAAAGAGTATGTCTATTTTTTTCACTTTATTTCACCTTTTTCCTTTTTTGATTTTTTCTTTGACGCGTCAGATGCGTTTTGTGTATCGGTTGTATTTACGTTAGTATCAGCGGGAGTGCCGTACTGGTGTGACTTGCCGTATTTTTTGTATTTATAATAGGAGCCGTAGCCTTTATACTTCTTCTTTCCGGAAGCTTCATCTTCATTAGGAAGAACACCGAGCACGGTAAGACCGAGATAATCTGTAATTTCCTCGGGCTCGCTGATCTTGTCATTACTGAGGAACTTTATCAGATAAAATACATAAACAAGAAATGCTGCTATAACGGTGATCAAAGGGATCTTTGCAGAGAAACGTGAATTTGCGGGAGAGGATGGCAGTCTGCCTTCTTCCATTATACTTGCCTGATCGAATCCCATTACCTCTTTGATCCTTTCGACACCCTTTACAGCCACAGTATCTGCTATAAGCTTGGCAGTAGCAGGGTCGGATGCAGTCGCGGTAATAAGAACGATACGGCTGTCATCGGAGCTCGAAAGAGACACTTTGGACAGGAGTCTTGAAGAAGAGTAGTCAAGACCTGTGGAGTCGATGACCTTCTGCATTGTCGTTTCTGTCTTGACTATCATTTTACAGTCATTGACGGTGGTAAGAGCCGCATTAAGACTCTGTGCATATCCTTGTGCTGTATCGTTATAGTCTGCGTTTTGTCTCAATATGTAAATTCTGGATATGGACTTGTAGATAGGTTCATACGTGTAGCTGAAGTATGCAAACGCACATCCTCCGACTACTGCGGCTACAAGTATAATTACCCATAAACGCCATACGAATATCCTAACAAGATCCGCGAGAGTTATTTTTACTTCAAAATTCTGCTTTTCCATAATGTGTCCTCTTTTGTCATTTTGTGCGTTGATTTTTTAGTATCATCTTGGGAGTGGTATGAGTGAGCTTTCTGCATACAGCAGAGCCGTATCTTTTTTCGATATATGAGGCAGCTTCTGTCATACAGCTACACCTGTCAGAGGTGTTATGTGAATCTGTTGCGATCAGATCGCAAAGCCCCTCTGCTATGGCTCTCCGAGCAATATGCATCTGACGTATTCCGTTTTTCCCGATGACAGACGGGGCGTTTATCTGAATTAAGATCCCCATGTCCTTTAGTGCTCTGATAGTAGAAACGGAAAAACCAAAAGATCTGTATCTTTCTGCATGAGCAAGTATCGGCAAATAACCGTAGCTTATCAGCTTTTTCATAGCCGATAAAATTGCGAACTTGTCCTCGGAAGAAGAAAAGTCGACCAGAACATATTTTCCCGAGTTAATTGACCGGCAGATGCCGCTTTTCAAATAATCGGTACATGCATCGTGATAGAAAATTTCGTTACCTTGGTATAAGGTCATGTCAGGATATTTGCTTTTTACGGCTATTAACAGCTCAGAAAAAGCATACTCTGCCTCCTTAGTGTTATTACCGTAAAAGTCAAAGTTGAAGTGCGGCGTTGCACACAGATCCCTTACTCCGTCATTGTAGGAGCGTTCCAACATCCGCAACATGTCTGCTTTTGTTGACGGGCCGTCATCGGTTCCGTAAAGGATGTGGCAATGAATATCACAAAACATTTTTTCTTACTCCAGTATCGAGAGCATGTAGTTAGTTGGATTAACTTTACTAATCAATTATAACAGACCAGCACAGAATTGTCAACAACAATAATTACCTCGTCATGAACATTTTTAGTATGTATCTATTGTTTTACATGCTCTGCATTGATGTAATAACGAATTTATATATCATGTAATAAACAATATTGGATCCTTGATAAAAATGTTGTGGACATATCTGACGTGTTGTGTTATAATAAACTCACGAATACCCCCATGAAACTCTGACCAAATCGAATGGAAAGATATTCAAGGGCGTTTGTTATGTTCGATGTAAACACTTATGACAAGACAGGATGTGATGCTGTGAGCTTTAAGAAAAACGAAATACTCAGGCTGAAGATAACCGATATAAACAATCTTGGCTATGGAGTAGGTAAACATGATAAAATGACTGTCTTCGTTTTTGGTGCTGTCGATGGAGATGAATGCGACGTAAGAATCATCAAGGTGAACAAAAATTATTGTGTAGGTCGGATAGAAAGGATGATTTCTCCTTCTGAGCATAGGTGTGCTCCCGGCTGTAACAGTGCAGGTAAGTGCGGCGGATGCTCTTATCAATTCATCGAATATTCTCATGAGCTTAAGATCAAAGGAGGATATGTTAAGGGAGCGTTTTTAAAAGCAGGTATAAGAGACGCATGTATAAACGATACCGTCTCAAACATGAAGCTCTGCGGATATAGAAACAAAGCACAGTACCCTATAGCATGTATTGACGGCAATTATATAATTGGCTTTTACGCTTCAAAAACTCATAGAGTCATTAGTGCTGACGAATGCACTCTGCAGCCACCTGTGTTCAAAAAGATCTGTATGAAAATGAAGGAATTCTTTTCGGCACATTCCTTGTCTGTTTATGATGAGCAAAGCGGATGCGGTCTTTTAAGACACCTGTATCTTAGGACTTCCGCTGATGGCTTGAGCATAATGTTATGTCTTGTTTTGAACGGCAATACTACCGGTCATGATGAGGAGCTTGTCAATTTTGTTTCTCGTAATTTGCCTGAAGTCAGCACCTTGATGCTGAATGTCAATCGAGACAACACCAATGTTGTGCTTGGCGGAGAGTACAGAACTCTCTTTGGTGACGGATATATAGTCGATATACTTTGTAATGTCAGACTTGAGATAGCTCCGGCGGCGTTTTATCAGGTCAACCACGATATGACGGAGCTATTGTACAAAAAAGCCTCAGAGCTGGCATCTCTTACAGGCAAGGAAACCGTCTACGATCTTTACTGCGGAATAGGAAGCATCGGGCTTTCAATGCATAAAAGAGCTGCCAGGATCGTAGGGGTAGACATAGAACCTTCTGCTATCGAATGTGCAAAAAGAAACGCTGAAGTATGCGGAATAGAGAATGCACAGTTCTTTTGTGCCGATGCATCAACTACAGACGATCTTTTTGAAAGTGCAGGTATTACTGAGTCGCTCGAGGATGCTGTAGTAATATTTGATCCTCCCAGAAAAGGTTCCAGCAAAAAGTTGATTGATTACGTTTGTAACAAGCACCCCCTCCGCGTCGTTTATATATCCTGCAATCCTGACACTTTGGCCAGAGACTGTGTATACTTTAGAAATAACGGGTATCAGATGTCGAGTGTTACTCCGTTTGATCTTTTTCCGAGAACCGGTCATGTTGAGAGCGTTGTATGCCTTACCAGGATATAGCATGCCGTTTGTGGACACATATATCACGATACAGTACTGATAATTCATACTGAAGAGGGACTTGAATAAATAAGCATCACGGTATAGATTGGTTGAGAGCTGTTGCGTGTGTAGGGATCGTTGCTATGCATGTAGCTTCAAACAGCAAATATGATATCGAAGGTTTTGTGTATAAGAGACTAATTCCGTCCTTTTTCGGCTTTTATATGATCGGTGTCGGAAGCTGTTTTAGTATGCATTGTTCATCAGAGCAATAATAACAATACCGGGTGAAAAAATGAAAAGAACATTACTTTCGCATATTCCAAAGGGAGTTCCTGACAAAATTCGTTCTCTTATAGTCGGCTCTGACATATATGATAGCTCATCTTCTCCTGAGGCTCGGGTATATTATCTTGACTGTGATAACGGTTATTACCTCAAAAAAGCTCCTCCTGGTATACTTTACACAGAGGCACAGATGACCCGATACTATCATCAAATAGGAATCGGAGTTGAAGTGCTTGACTATATTTGTACCGACCATGATTGGCTGCTGTGCCGCAGGGCACCCGGTGAGGATTGCACCCATGCAGAGTATATTGATGATCCTCGGAGACTGTCTGTTCTTTTGGGTGAGTATTTACGCCGGCTGCACCAAAGAGACTATGGCGGTTGTCCCATCCTGAACAGAACCGAGATATATAAAGCCACCGTTGAAGAAAACTATAGGACGGGCAACTACGATAAGAGCCTGTTTGATAATAGCTTCGGTTATAAAACAGCCGAAGAAGCATACCGCGTTTTTTGTGACGGAAAGGACGGTCTGCGTTCCGAGGTTTTGATACACGGAGATTATTGCCTGCCGAACATCATTCTCGATGATTGGAAGCTCTCGGCTTTTATAGATGTCGGAAATGGCGGTGTAGGGGACAGGCATATTGATCTGTTTTGGGGTGCGTGGACTCTTTTGTTCAACCTGAAGACTGATAAATATACAGACAGGTTTTTTGACGCTTACGGAAGGGAAGCTATAGATGCTGGGTTGCTCAGGATCGTTGCGGCGGCTGAGGTGTTCGGATAAAAATTATTACAAAAGGATATAGTTATGGCTAAAGATACAAAAACTAATGCAATGAGGATACTCGACAGAGAGAAGATAAGCTACAGAGTTAATCTTTATGAATGTGACGAATTTGTTGACGGTGTGAGCATAGCAGACATGTTGGCACAGGAATATGAGCAGTCATATAAGACTCTTGTGCTCAGAGGAAAAAGCAACGCATATTACGTGTGTGTTATACAGATACACAGAGAAATAGATCTGAAGGCGGCAGCTCGTGCGTTCGGAGAAAAGTCTGTTGAGATGATCCATGTAAAAGAGCTGTTACCTCTGACAGGGTATATCAGAGGTGGATGTACCTCGATCGGAATGAAGAAACAGTTCAAGACTATTATTGATATTACTGCAAAAGATCAGAATGAAATTATTATCAGCGGCGGCAGAATAGGTGCACAAATATTCCTCTCCCCGTTAGACCTTGCCAGGGTCACACGTGCAGAATTTGCAGATGTTCAGATGAAATGATGAAAAAGATAATAGTCATCGGTTGCCCCGGAGCAGGGAAGAGTTTCTTTTCAAGAGAGCTTTGCAAACTTACCGATATACCGGTTACTCATCTGGATAATATCTACTGGAATAAAGATAGAACACATGTGAGCAAAGATATTTTTATTTCCGGATTGAGAAAAGTATTGGACGGAGATGCTTGGATCATAGACGGTAATTACAATTCTACAATGGAGTTAAGAATGTCCTTGTGCGATACTGTGTTTTTCTTTGATCTTCCGACAGAGGTGTGCCTGGAAGGTATAAAAAGCAGACGAGGCAAACCGCGTTCTGACCTACCGTGGATAGAGCCTGAAGAAGAGATAGACCCGGATTTTATATTGTTTGTCGAACGCTACAATACCGATACTCGTCCCGGTGTAGTAGAATTGTTGGAAAAGTATTACCAAAAGAATATCATTGTGTTTTCTTCCAGAAAAGAGTCTCAAGAGTATTTGAATAAACTAAGAAAATGAGCCGATCACGTCGGCTCATTTTCTTAGTTTATAGATTTGTGTTTTTGCTTTTTGGTTGTTTTAGGGTAAAAACCTTCGCTATGATCATACAATGACGTAGGCAAAGCCAAATGCTTTTTTGATCATTTCCAAAACTTATCAAGTATTTTTGACAGAGTTTTCGGTTCGGAGACAAATTTTGCATGCCTCCAGTGCTGAGGGAACAGTGATTTGTATACAGGTGTGGCAAAGCGGTCGTCTATCAGTATAGCTATCCCCTTGTCATTTTCGGTTCGTATAACACGCCCAACCGCCTGCATTACTCGAGTCATTCCGGGGTAAACGTAAGAATACATTGAGCCGTCTATGTCAGTATCGCTGTAGTGTTCGGCAAGCAGGTTTCTTTCGTTTGAGAGTCTTGGCATTCCTACTCCCACTATCACAGCCCCGATCAGCTTTTCGCCTACAAGGTCGATACCTTCAGCATATACTCCTCCAAGGACACAAAAACCGACAAGAGACTCGTGGTTGTTTTCGTCGAATTTTGAGACGAATTCCGCCTTTTGTTGGTCTGTCATGCCCTTTCTCTGAATAAGAGTGTTGACATTAGGATACATAACGGTGAAAAATCCGTGTGCCTCTTCCATGTACTTGTAGGAAGGGAAGAATATCATGTAGTTACCGCGTTTTGCATTTATTGCGGTATTGACGATCTGCGACAGAGCATATAGAGTGTCGCTTCTGTCTTTGTATCGGGTGCTCAAAGTATCAAACACCGTGATCGAGAAGTTTTCACGGTCATACGGAGAGGGAATAGACATGTAATCTGAGCCGCGGTTCATTCCGAGTGTTTTCATATAATACTCAGACGGAGATACTGTAGCTGAGAACATAACGGTTGACTTTGCCATTGAACACTTTTCTTCGAGGATCTCAGATGGATCCAGACACATTATTCTATAGGTTATGTTCGCTTGTGTCTTTTCGCAGAGCACCTTGAATTTGTCAGAGAAGTACTCGCTTTTTTTGATCAGGTCTTTAAGGTTAAAATACAAATCGGTTACGGCAGCCGACGGAGTAACGATGTCAGCACGTTTAATACTTTCGTAGCATTCCGTGAACTCCGAGCATGACAGCAGTATGTTTTCATCTACTGTGCTCTCTACGCACCATCCGTAAGTTTCACCGCGTTCGTTTAGCTGTTCATTTTCATCACATGCCTTTGAATACTTTTTGATTTGTGAAAGCATTTGCTCCAGTATATCTTGTGCCTTCTTTTCAAGCTCTGTCATGCCGAATTCAGGAAGTAGTTTTTGCAGAGTTTGGGTTCTGAGAGTATGTGAGTACATGTTTCTTGCTCTGTCGGGGAGATTGTGTACCTCATCTATCAAAACAGCATACGACGGCAGAAAACGCTTGGCGGTTGATGTTGCTTCGCGGAACGGATCAAAGTAACGCCGCAGGTATACTCTGCAGTCAAAGAGATAGTTATAGTCACATATCACAAGGTCGCAGTATTCGCTTGCATCGAGGGAAAGCTCGTATGGGCACAGTGAATGCTTTTTTGCTGTTTGCTTGATCAGATCAGGTGTGAGATATGTATGAGATGATAACAGCTCGTATAACGCATCGTTTCTACGGCTGTAATAGTCAAATGCCGCATCGCACTTTTCACACTTGCTTTGCTCTCTTGCACTTCTGCCCTCGTTTTCAGGTGTTGGTGTGTTAGCTTCGTTTGGGGAGCTCAGAAGACACATTTTATCCTTAGCTGATAGGATTATGGTGCGTATGCCGTCACCTTTTGGGAATATGGTTTTCGCTGCATTTTCAGCTGCATACTGTGCTGTGGTTTTTGGTGTGAGGTAGAATATCTTATCTACAAAACCATGCCCGAATGCCTTTACCGATGGGAACAGTGCCGACATTGTTTTTCCTATTCCGGTAGGAGCTTCGCATAACAGCTTTGTTCCGTTTTTACATGCGAGCAGTACAGAAGTCATAAAGTCACTCTGTCCTGCTCGCTTTGAGTCAAAAGGAAAAAGTGCATCGTGGGCCGCCGGCATACGTAGAGTTTTTCTTTGAATATGGAAATTTATCAGTCTTGCGGCTTTTTTTATTGTATTATCAAGTACGCTTCTTGCTTTTTCATAGCATTCAGCATACATTATCTCGTCCGGCTGTATATGCGAGTCAAAGGAGTATATAAGTTTCCCGGTTGCTTGTGTTATGCCGACGGAATCTGCACATATAGCCGTAGTACAACAAACTGCTCTTTCCCACATATCCATCAGGGAAGGTGCGGCGTTACGCTTTCCGCCGCTGGCACGTACATTGATTAGCTCCACTGTGCTGTTATGAATAGCACACAGATCCGGGGTAGCAGTAATATTGTAGCTGTATCCACCGTATTCATACAAAGCAGAGAAGGAATGAGAGAGCATGTATTGATCATCTTCTGCCATTTGCTCACACATCGACTGTGCGAGCCGTGGCTTTTCAAAAAAATCCTTCTCCCTGACAAGAGAACCGCAGGGAAAGGAAAAGGAGAGAAGCTCGTCCAATGTCAGTATTATTTCGTTGTTTTTTATGTCCGTGATCATGATAGCACCTCCTTCCCATGATATTATTCATTATATCAGAATAATTGCTTTCATGCAATAATAAATAAAAAAACATCCCTCATATCAGCAGTAACAAACAAAGTATTAACATGTCAAATAGATAAGGTCAGATCAAAACTGATGTGTCTCATCCTGTAACCTTTCAGATGAAAAAACGATATGTTTATTGAAAGGATGTGGTATGATGAAATGTAAATATGTCATAAAGCGTGTATTATTGTTGTTTATGCCAATTCCTATCATGCTTGCGGTATCGACAATGTACATGAAGATCCAATCGTTATTTATGAATGTTTTTGGTCTGCCGCATCACAGCGAAAGTATATTTGATGCAAATGACCTCACTCGCGTTTTCATGACGGCATCTACGGCTGTTATTTGGGCGTTATTTTGTGTAATATCTAAAAGGATGATATCAAACAAACTCTTTTTTGTATTGTACATAACTATGATTTTGGCGGCAATGTTTTGCCTGTCCGATCATCTGATTCTTTGTATGCTTTATAGATGAGAATGAAAAATCGTTTTTGCACTTTCATAGCTCTGTCACTTATCCATTTCTGTTTATTTACAGTAAGAGCGAAACGTCAAAAACTAATTGTGTAATATCCGAACCAACAAAAAAACAGACCTCGAAATCGAAGTCTGTTTTTTTCCGTTGGTGACCCGTACGGGAATCGAACCCATGTTACAGCCGTGAAAGGGCCGTGTCTTAGCCGCTTGACCAACGGGCCGTTGGTGGCTGAAGTTGGACTCGAACCCACGACCTAACGGGTATGAACCGTTTGCTCTAGCCAACTGAGCTATTCAGCCACATTTTGGACGTCGCTTTTGCAACGCTTGATTATTATAGCATGTGACTTTTGATTTGTCAACATTTTTTTAAAAAAACTTTTATTTTTTATTTCTTTTAAGAAAAAACACTTTTTGCATAAAATTGCGTCGAAAAATTCATTTTCGCTATTGATTTTTGCAAATTTTGGTGTATAATAGGATAAGAATTGCAATTTTTGATAGCGAAACTGTAAAAATAAAATGCACAAACAAAAACAAAAGGTATAAATTGCATTTTTTTGGTTAATTTGCTATATCCTATTTTCAGCATATATTTACAGTAGGAATATCAAAGTTTTTCAGGGAGATACTCTAATGGAATATTCACAAATGTCAGCCTTGGAACTGAAGGCTGAGTATGAGAATCTAAAAAAAGAATATCAGTCATACAAGCAACAAGGTTTAAAGCTTGATCTCTCGAGAGGAAAGCCGTGCTCTGCACAGCTTGATCTTTCAAACGGCATGCTTACAGATCCTTTGACATGTTCTGACTATATAGGTGAGGGCGGTGACTACCGTAATTACGGTATTGTTACAGGTATTCCCGAGATCAAGCGTATTTTTGCCGATGCTCTCGGACTTTGTCCAGATAATATGATAATCGGCGGTAACTCCAGCCTCAATCTGATGTATGATGCGATAGCTCGTTACTTTATATTTGGTAAATTAGGTGCAAAACCTTGGTCGAAGTATGAGAAGATAAAGTTCATTTGCCCTGTTCCGGGATATGACAGGCATTTCAGAATTCTTGAGACATTCGGTATTGAGATGATCAATGTTGATATCAATTCTGACGGCCCTGATATGGATGAGGTTGAACGCATCGCAAGCTCGGACGCGAGTGTAAAGGGACTTATATGTGTTCCGAAGTATTCTAATCCCACCGGAATTACTTTCTCTGATGAAGTGGTCGAACGTATGTGCAAGATGCATACAGCGGCCGCAGATTTTACCGTTGTGTGGGATAACGCATACGCCATCCATGATATTAATGATACACCTGATACTCTTGCCGATGTGTTTATGATAGCGGAGAAGTATGGTACTCAGGACAGATTTCTGTATTTTACGTCAACCTCGAAGGTTACTTTCCCCGGTGCCGGTGTATCTCTTGTATGTGCTTCAAAGCCGGTCTATGATGAGATAGTAGCACACATGGGTGCTCAGACGATAGGACATGACAAGCTCAATCAGATAAGACACGTGAAGTTCCTTCGTGATGCGAGAGGTCTGTTTGATATGATGAAAAAGCAGGCAGAGATCGTCAGACCTCATTTTGAGGTAGCAGAGAAGGCACTTTCCGAGGGGCTCGGCGGCCTTGGTATAGCACAGTGGCATGAACCTAACGGCGGATACTTCATTTCGCTTGACACGATGGAGGGAACTGCGACTGCTATATTCAATTATATGAAGGAAGCGGGTGTTACTCTAACCAGTGTGGGAGCTACCTATCCTTACGGAAAGGATCCTCGGGATTCGAATCTCAGACTTGCTCCGACATACCCGACACTTGAGGAATTGGAGCTTGCAATGAAGATCCTTGTTTGCACAGTCAAGCTCGCTTGTGCAGAGAAGCTTTTATCAACCAAATAATCTTTTGTGACCGTATGCTGTTCCAACCGGACGTGGAATTGCATACGGTCTTTTTCACCGATTGGTTGAATGAGCTCGAATTATCAGATATTTGTATTGACAACAAAAAAGCGGATGATATAATATTCCTACGTTTCTCAGTTCTTATGTAAAGTAGTACGGCACCCGATCGCTTGATAATAGCATGCACGTCTCTTGTTCCGTTGACTCAGAGACGCGATTTACTTGTGAAAAAGGAGGCAAAATGAAAGAAAAAAACAAAAGTGACAAATTGCAGTCAGCCCTGTTCGCACTTAAGCTTGCATGGAAGATCAACAAAAAAGTATTTCTTCTGTGGACTGCAGTCAGCGTCGTAATATCTGTTTTACCTGCTGTTGTGCTGTATCTGAACAGAAATGTAATTTCTATTCTGTCCGATCATTTGGCAACAGGTGTAGGAGAATTTTCGGATGTTCTGGGCAGTATTATGCTGCTCGGACTCTTTATTGCTGTCAACGGACTTTCATCGAGGATCAACAGTGATCTTATCTACATGATGATGTACGACACCTATTATTACGGTATGGGTGAGCAGTTCATGGAAAAGAGGTACAAAATATCTCGTGAATATCTTTTGGATAAAGCTGTACGTGACGAGATGCAGTCTACATCAATGAAGTACTCTACATTAAACAGCTTTATGACAGGCACAGTGTATGTTACGGGTAGGTTGGTATCTGTTGTATCTCTGCTGACTGTTGCGGCATCCGTATCTTGGGTTATATTTTCTATATCTCTTGTGTACATATTGCTGTCGGTAATATATAATTTTTATGCTCAGTCTAAAATGCAGGACAAATATGAAATATATGACAGAGCCCTGCACAGAGCGAGATATTACCAAACAATGCCGAGAAACCCCGGACTTGCGAAAGAAGTGAGGATATACGAGTCCAGAGATGATATTCTCAGACAATGGAGCAAAGCATATCAAACAATCGAAGAATTTGATAGAAAAAGGAAGAAAGAAAGGGGACTTCAGCCTCTTGTCAGCGGCTTGTTGTTTTACGTTGCAATGTCGGCATTGATACTTGTATCCTTGTTTTCCGTAGCCGCAGGAGAAATGAGGGCGGATGTGTTCTTGATGGTTTATTCTTTGTCAACTTCACTTTCAGGTGCAATTTCCGGAATAAACGATGCTCTCGGTGAAATAGCTTGGGCATTGTTTGAACTCGGAAGACAGCGTAAGCTGCTTTTTAGTGCACCGGAAAGGAGAGACAACGAGCATCCTATCGAGCTTGATTGCAGCTCTGATACCGTGTTTGAGTTTAAAAACGTAACGTTCGGTTATGACCCGGAGAAGCCGGTTCTGAAGAATGTCAGCTTCAAGATAAAGAAGGGAGAGAATGTTGCACTGGTGGGGTACAACGGCAGTGGAAAGACAACGCTGACTTCTCTTATGCTGGACAGCTACAGACCTCAGAGCGGCGAGGTGCTGTTTTACGGACATCCGATATCCGACTACAGATATGACGACATTAAAAAGCAGATAGGTGTATTCTTTCAGCAATGCTTTATATTTCATTCGTCTCTTTCGGATAACATTGGATACGGTTGCGTTGAAGAGATCAACAATGAAAAAAAGATTCTTGAAGCTGCAAAGGCAGGAGGAGCAGAGAAGATCATCAAAAAACTTCCAAAGGGTCTTGATACCTGGCTTAGAAGGGATATCCGTCCGGACGGAGTGAACTTGTCCGGCGGAGAAAAACAGAGAGTGTGCGTTTCTCGTACTCATATGTCAAGAGCTCCTATTATGATATTTGACGAGCCTGCAGCTGCACTGGACCCGATAGCAGAGATGGAGCAATTTACAGAGATCAAGAACAGGCTTGGCGACCGTACTTCTGTGTTGATATCACATAGGGTAGGTTTTGCCAGACTTGCTGACAGAATACTTGTTTTAGACGGCGGTGAGCTGGTTGAGGACGGAACCCATGCTGAGCTCATGGCAAAAAAAGGCGTGTATGCTTCGTTTTTTAATGAACAGGCGAAGTGGTATGACAGTGAGGAGGTGAATAGTAATGGCTGAGAGTAAAGAAAAAACTAAAACCGTAAACAAACTTGCATTCGGAGAAATGCTCGTTGTGATCAAAAAAGCCGTCGGTATCAGTCTAAAGACCAAAACTCCCTATACTTTCGCCATAGCATTGGCAGGTTTTGCTTTTGCATTGATTCCTGCCGCAATATCTTCTCTGTTGAAAATATTTACAAACGAGATCCAGACTATGGCAACCGGTGGAGAATACAGCATGACCTATGTTTTAGGACTGTTTTTTGTGATGATGTTACTGCATATCGTTTCGGTACTTTTTAACTTTTTATCTTCATACGCCCGAGCGTGTGACAGTATCAGGACTAACAGATTTTTGATACGGCATATCGTAGACCATACTTGCAGGGTCAAGTACGAGCATATCGAGAATAACGGAGAATTTGCACAAAAGATACAGTTTATAAATTCGTATGCCGGCAATCGCGTTGCATCGAGCATACAGAGCATTCTTTCTTGGTTACAGCTGTTAGTGACGTTCATAAGTGTGCTTATTCTGGTGTGCCGGGTAAATGTATGGATATCCTTGATACTTCTTTTGACGAGTATTCCTGCGGCAGTGCTATCGTACAAGCAGAGAGACGAGACATACGTACACAATGTCAAATATATGATGGAAGGTGCACTTGTCATTCATTACATGCAGATACTGACAAGGCATAATCCACATAATGACATCTGCCATTTTCGTATTTACGATTATCTAAAGATGAAGTGGCGTGAGATATGTGATGACTACACTGAAAAGAAAAACAAGATGTCTCTTAAGCATGTTTTGTATAACGGATTTGCTGACTTGATAAGAAATATTGTATATGTAGGCGTTCTTGTATTTAGTGCGTATATGATATATCAAGATCCGCTGCTGGGGCTCGGTACTTTTACCCTGATGACTTCACTTGCCAAGCAGTTTCAGACTGCAAGCACGAATTTGCTCATCCAAGGAGGCCTGTTTTTGAGTGATATTTCTTACATGAATGATTTTTTCTCGCTCGACGAGATGGAATGTGAGCAAAACGATGACAAAGCCCAACCTTATGATAATGGGGATATATCTTTTGAAAATGTCAGCTTTACTTATCCCGGATGTGACTCTCCTGTATTAAAGAATATCAATGTCAGTATCAAAGACGGAGAAACAGTAGCAATAGTAGGTGAGAACGGAAGCGGCAAAACCACCTTTGTCAATCTGCTGTGCGGAATGTACGAGCCTGATAGCGGCAGGGTATGTGTGGGCGGACACGATATAAAAGAAAATCTGACTTCTGCCAGACGCAGTGTTTCGGCAGTTTTTCAGAATTTCGGACGGTATGATGCTACTTTAAGACATAATATAACCGTGTCAGATCCGACACGAAAAGAAGACGATGAAGATGCAGTGATAATGGAGCTGTGTCGCCTCAGCGGATTTGACTCTTGCGTGGCTGAGCAAAAGAACAGACTGGATGAAGAGATAGGAGATTTTTCACGCAAGGGCAATGACCTGTCAGGCGGTCAGTGGCAGAAACTTGCGATCACACGGGCTCTGTGGAGAAACAGAGCGAGGATAATGGTGCTCGATGAACCTACAGCGGCACTCGACCCTATAGCCGAGGCGGAGATTTATAAGAACTTTGCACCCATTACCGGAGGAAGAACGACCGTCATGGTTTCTCACCGACTTGGTATTACAGGAATTGTTGACAGAATACTTGTGTTCAAAGACGGAGAAATAGTCGAGGACGGAACTCACAGTCAATTGCTTTCACGAGGTGGTTATTACAGCGAATTGTATAATTCACAGGCAAAATGGTACACAAACTAAGCTCGGCAGTTTTGCGGTAACGTGAATATGGATTACGTTACCGCAAAACGTTTTTTTATTGTGCATTTATTTACAATAAACACTTTTCCTGCTTTGCTTTTTTTATTTGTTTTTTACATTGACAAAAACTCCCTAAAGTAATACAATGATGTGGTTAAAAAATGAGTATTATTAAGGAGATATCATCATGCAAGCACTAATGAGTCTGTCTGTTGCATTGTTTGCGGGGCTTATGCTTTCGAGACTTGCGAAGGTAGTGAAACTTCCTGCTGTAACCGCCTATTTGGTTGCGGGTATTATTATAGGTCCGTATTTGCTGGGGGCTTTCAATATTCCCGGACTTGGATTTATAAGCATGGAGGATATTGAAACATACTCTATAATTCCCGATGTGGCTCTTGGCTTTATTGCTTTTTCTATAGGTAACGAGTTTAGACTTGCCCAGCTAAAGCAAATCGGAAAGCAGGCTACTGTTATAGGTATATTTCAGGCAGTCATAACCACCATACTTGTCGATTGTGCACTTATTGGACTGCATTTTGTGATTCCGGAAAAATTCCCTCTTCCTGCAGCTATAGTGCTGGGTGCCGTTGCTTCTGCAACCGCCCCTGCCGCTACTCTTATGGTAGTAAAGCAATATAAGGCAAAAGGACCTGTCACGGATATTCTATTGCCTATAGTTGCACTCGACGATGCTGTTGGTCTTGTACTTTTTGCTGTTTCTTTCGGAATAGCGAAAGCTCTGATATCCGGTGCTGTCGATATTATCTCTGTTATTATCGAGCCATTGATCGAGGTTGTCGGTTCGTTGGTTCTCGGCTTTTTGATGGGGATGCTTTTTACGTTTTTCGAGAAGTTCTTTCATTCAAGATCAAAGCGTCTGTCGATGTCTGTGACTTTTGTTCTTTTGACAGTTGCTTTGTCAATGATTGAGTTTGAAATACTCGGAGTACATGTGGCATTTTCTTCTCTTCTTGTATGCATGATGCTCGGCACGGTATTTTGCAATTTCTGCGATTTTTCGGAAGAACTTATGGCGAGAGTTGACAGATGGACATCTCCTTTGTTCATTTTGTTTTTTGTTATCAGCGGTGCCGAACTTGAGCTTTCGGTATTTGCGGATTACATTATCGTGATCATAGGTGTGGTTTATATTCTTTCACGTTGCCTCGGAAAATATTTCGGAGCATATTTAAGTGCCAAAGCTGTAAAATGCCAGCCGAGTATTGTTAAGTATCTCGGAATCACTCTTTTCCCTCAGGCGGGAGTTGCCTTGGGTATGGCAATAAAAGCATCCGCTTTGGGAGCTGACGGAGCCATGGTAGCTAATATTACACTTTTCTCCGTGCTTGTATATGAGTTGGTCGGACCGTTCCTTACCAAGGTTGCTTTGACAAAGGCAGGGGAGATCAAGCCGGAAGAAAAAGTGAGTGCAAGAGAATTGGCAAAGCAGGGAACTGTAATTCACTAAATCCAATAATAAAAAACAAGCTGTTTGCACCCTGTAGGCGTAAACAGCTTGTTTTTTCGTTGCATGGGAAATCACCGCCGTATCTCATAAAGTAAAAAATATTCAGCATAGGCGGGAGGATGGTTCGGTACAACTTGGATTTTGCCTGGTATTTATGCAGAGAAGGGTGCACCTTATTGCCGCTTTTTTTCTTCCATAGGACTGATACCGAAGTGTCTGATGTATGCACGGTAAAACGCTGAATAGTCTCCGTATCCGCATTTGGAAAATGCCTCCGAAGGGCTGTTGCCGGAACGTATGAGATCTCTTGCGTAAGATAGCCTCTTTATAGTAATGTACTCCCAAGGGGAGGCTCCGGTTGCACTTTTGAAAATGCGGCTGAATTGAGAAGGACTGAGATAAAATTGCTCTGCGATCTTAGGAATGGATAATTCCGTATTGAGGCGTTCGTTCACAAAAGCGACTATCTGCTCTTCTCGGCTGCGTGGAAGCGGTGGTATTTTGCCTCGGCTGTCATAAGCATGATGGAGAGCATCAAGAATAAACAGCAGATTTGTCATTATCTTCAGATGTTTTCCGTAAGTGTCTTTTTGTGAGTAACACATGTCATAAAACAGCTTTTGGATAGGAATATCTTCGAGCTCCGATGGCGTAAATAAATTGCTGTGACCAAGTTCTCTATTGAGAAACGGGGTAAGCAATTTCAGCTGAGGGTCAAGTGAGCGGATGTTCGATTCTTTAAAGTTGATGTTGTAACGCTCGTAAGGCACAGTGCCGAGGATCTTTGGCTTGTGGGATTCAGATGGGCGTATGATAAGTACACTCCCGGGCAACAGATCATAGCTCGAACCCTCGACTAGGTATTTTACATTTCCTCTTATGAACAAATAAATCTCGTATGAGTGATGTATATGCATCGGAAACGAAGAGTCGAGAGGCGAGGAGGTCAGAGCGTGTTTGAGGTAAATTCCGTTAGATTTATATTCTTTCAATGTATCCATAGCTCTATTATAAAACATAATGCACGAAAATGCAATATTATTTGCATAGAAAAGCAATTGAAATGCATTTTCTTTTGTTATATACTATACTCGATAATAAAGGAGGTAGCTAATAATGAATATTGGTGCTCAGTTATATACTGTTCGGGATTTTTGCAAAAATCTCGAAGATCTGTCGCTTACTTTGAAAAAGATCGCGGACATTGGATACAGATACGTTCAGGTGTCAGGTACCTGTGTTTACGATGCATTATGGCTAAAAGAGGAGCTTGATAAATGCGGGCTTACATGTGTTGTTACACACATACCGTCAAAAAAACTGATCTCCGATACCGACACGGTCATCCGAGAACATGATATCATCGGGTGTAACAATATCGGACTTGGTTATTATTCTTTTGATCCCGTAGAAGAAAAGTATAATGAGTTTTGCGAAAAATACATGCCGGTATCCGAGAAGATATCTCAGAGCGGGAAATACTTTATGTTTCATAATCATGCAAGTGAATTTCAAAAAATTAATAACAAAACCGTCATTGAACGGTTGGCAGAAGATTTTTCAGCTTCGGCTATGGGATTCACGCTTGATACCTATTGGATTCAGGTAGGCGGTGCCAATCCTGCTGACATAATAGAAATGATGTCAGGCAGAGTACCGTGCATCCATCTAAAAGACTATGGGTATTCACAAAAAATGTCGGTCGTCGGAGAAGGTAATATCAACTTTGACCGTGTGTTCAAAAAAGCGGAGGCGGCAGGTACGCGTTATATGCTGGTAGAACAGGATGATTGCGGCGGAGAAGATCCGTTTGCTTGTCTTGATAGGAGCTATCAGTATTTGAGATCACGGGGGTTTGAATGAAAAATTACAGGCTTTGTGCTTTTGCGGATGAAGCTGACGTGTCGCTTGACGGTCAGATCAAAGCTTTGAAAGAAAACGGTATTTCTCTGCTTGAGATACGCGGGATCGATGGGGAGAACATATCAAAGATAACAAAAGAAAAGGCAAAACAGATCCGTGCTTCATTGAATGATCAAGGAATATCCGTTTGGTCGATAGGATCGCCTTACGGAAAGATCAAGATTGCGGATGATTTTTCACGGCATCTGGATAGCTTTAAGTATGGATTGGAGCTTGCTCATATTCTCGGAGCTGAGAACATGCGAATATTTAGCTTTTATGTTCCGAGTGGAGAATCTGATAGGTACAGAGACGAGGTACTATCACGAATAGATGCTTTTTTAGATGCAGCAAAGGACAGCAATGTTACTTTGTGCC
The DNA here is from genome assembly GCA_045580775.1 of Eubacteriales bacterium. Classification (GTDB taxonomy): domain Bacteria; phylum Bacillota; class Clostridia; order Oscillospirales; family CAG-272; genus JAZMZS01. Next base: position 21,502 of record JAZNOK010000135.1, on the reverse strand, counting down.
ATGAAAATGAGAAGGGAATATATGGTGACACAGCCGACAGATGTGCTGATATTCACAATACTTTCCCCGGTATCAGAGCAGTATTTGATCCTGCTAACTTTGTACAGTGCAAAGAGGATACCAAAAGGGCGTGGGGAATCCTTTGTGATTATGTAAAATATTTGCATATTAAGGATTCTATGTCTGACGGTACTGTAGTTGCTGCAGGTATGGGAGCGGGGAATTTGCCCTTTATTATTTCACAGTATAAAGGTGACGTTCTTACCCTCGAGCCTCACCTTAGTGATTTTGTCGGTCTGCAAGAACTGGAGGCCGGAAGTGAGAGTAGATCCCGTATTCTTCAATTCGGATCAAAACGTGATGCGTTCGATGCGGCTGTTAGAGCTTTGAAAGATATTATTGGGGAGGTTAAATAATATGGAAAAGATCAAACTCGGAATAATCGGAATGGGTAATATGGGTAAGGGCCACCTTCAAAACATCATAGATGGACTGTGTCCTTCGGTAGAGCTTACAGCAGTTTGCGATATTGATCAAAAACAGCTTGATTATGCCGGCGAAAAGCTTCCCGGTGTTGCTACGTTCCTTGACGCGATAGAGATGCTTGACAGCGGTATGATAGATTCGGTTTTAGTGGCTGTTCCGCATTATGATCATCCTGTGTATGCAAAAGAGGCATTCAAACGTGGTATCCATGTTATGATAGAGAAGCCGGCGGGCGTATACTGCAGACAAGTCCGCGAAATGAACGAGGCTGCAGACAAAGCGGGTGTAAAGTTTGGTATAATGTTCAATCAACGCACAAATCCGCTTTATGCAAAGGCAAAGGAGATCGTATCTTCAGGAGAGCTCGGAGAGCTGAAACGTCTTGTTTGGATAGTTACAAACTGGTACAGGACACAGGCTTATTATAACTCGGGCACTTGGCGTGCCACATGGAACGGCGAAGGCGGCGGTGTACTTCTTAATCAGGCACCGCACAACTTGGATCTTTGGCAATGGATATTCGGCATGCCGAAGAGAATAAGGGCCTTTTGCAGTATCGGTAAATATCATGATATAGGTGTCGAGGATGACGTTACTATATATGGCGAATATGAAAACGGCGCTACAGCTGTGTTCGTTTCCACGACAGGCGAAACTCCCGGTACTAACAGACTTGAGATATCAGGCGACAAAGGCAAGATCGTTATTGAGGAAGGAAAGCTGAAATGGTGGAAGCTAAACACACCTGAGCGCGAATTCTGTTATACATCAAAAAAGGGCTTTGCTGCACCTGCGAACGAATATGAGGAGTTTTCAGATAAGGTAGTAGAGGGCCATCCTGCTGTGCTCGAAGCATTTGCATCTTCGATTTTGCACGGTACTGAGCTTATTGCTGACGGAAGGGAAGGAATAAAATCCCTGTCTATATCAAATGCTGCATATCTCTCAGCATGGACAGACAGCTGGGCTGACATTCCTACTGATGAGCAACTGTTTGAAAAATATTTGAGAGAGCTTTGTGAGCAAGAGAGTTCTCCTGAGCGTACAGGAGGCTCGGAGCCTGTCGAAGAGCTTCGTCAGAGATGGAAGGTAAGATGGTAAGGTTAAGCGTGATAACGCTGACGTTTCATGGGTCAGCTGTCAACGCATTAACGTTTAACATCTGTTAGTATCGTTTGGTTTTTACTATGACAGTGAAAGCTTCCAGATATTACATTTGTTTTTTCTTCTTTCGGATGATATAATAAAATAGCCTCAGGGAAAATTCCCTTGGCTATTGGTAACGAGAGTGCCGTAACAAAAATACGGCACTTTTTGTTTTTTGCCGATAATAACAGAAAGGAGATTATTGAAATGTGCAAGATGAGACGATTTATGATCGCCGTGGTGAGTATAACTATAGCTGCGGCGGTAATGAGTATAGGTGCTTATGCTTCTGCAACATACAAGGTGGTTGCAGGTGACAGCTTGTGGAAGATAGCAGTAAAACATCAGGTTGGACTGGATGAGATAATAAGGGCAAACCCTCATATTAAGAATTTTGATCTCATTTATCCCGGGGATCTTATAAGCATTCCGGCAAAGAATCAACAAGCCCAAGAATACGAGAGGGAGGTTATCAGACTGGTCAACGAAAAAAGAGCAGAGCATGGTCTGGGTACTCTTACATACGATTGGGAACTGGGAAGGGTGGCTCGCTTCAAGTCACAGGATATGCATGATAAAAGATACTTTTCTCATACAAGCCCGACCTACGGTACGCCTTTTCAGATGATCAAAAATTTTGGTATATCGTATAGGACCGCAGGTGAGAATATTGCAAAGGGACAGATGACGCCGCGTGCAGTAGTCGATGCATGGATGAATTCACCGGGGCACCGAGCGAACATACTTAATTCTTCCTTTACGCATATAGGAGTAGGCTACGTATCTGATGGAAAATACTGGACGCAAATGTTTATAGGGAAATAAAAACTACGGCATCCCGTTTTTCGGGATGCCGTAGTTTTGTCAGGATAGTTTCTTTTGAATATATCTTTCGACTGCCTCAGCAGATAAAAATCGGTTCGCGGATTCAGCAAGCTTGTTTTTTGAGGTGATTTGAGCAAGCCTGCACAATCGTTTCACCCTATATGAGATAACATTCTCCGAGACAAACAGCTTCTCTGACAGCTGGATGTAGGTCATGCAGTTCATGATTCCGATCAGTATCTGCATATCCAACTTGTCGCATTTTGTCAGCATGTTTTCGAAGGTGATGATAGATTGTATCTCGGGATGATGAAAGAAATCGGATGTAAGCTCACCTGTGCTGATATCCGAGTGAGTATTTTTGTGTTTTGCAAATTCTGAGCCCGCCGTGCTTTCTCCTATAGTGAGTTTGGGTGCGACTTTGGCGGTGATGTATACGTCGCGGGAGGCTTTTCTCAAATACGAATATGTGTATACAGACTGTCTTCCCAAAAGTTCATGATCTACAGCAACAGCTGTAATAGTAGGTTTTCCTATTTGAGCGAGAATATAATCTCCGAAAGATACAACATACAGATCTTCCGGTACTCGTATGCCTATCTTTTGCAGGTCATCAATCAAAAGACGTGCTACAAGGTCGTTTACACAGATAACACTGTCATAAAACTCAAGACTGCTGCGAAAAGTTTCAAAACAATCGACGGAAGGAGAGGATTTGTCATCTATTACTCTGTAGTAGATATTTTCTCCGTTTCCGTATTGCTGTATATGTTTGTTTCTTTCCTCAAAGAAATTCTTTTTTATCAGATCGGTGGATGAGTCGGGATTTATTCCGTAGAGAGCGATGAGCTTTCTGCCGCATCCTTCGAGATATTCGGTGATTATTCTCATAGAGTCATAGTAATCGATGAGAATGTTTGAAAAACGGTATGAGCTGTTAGTGCTTTGGTGGTTTATGTATAAGAGATGAACACCGTGCTCGTTGAAAAAATCATTAAACTTTGATGACTGATTGACTGATGTTGCCAATACGATCAATATTCTTTTTTCCTCATCTTCAAAGAAAGCGTCAAGGTCTGCTTTATAAATGTTTTCAGCTTCCAGCATTTTGATAGAATATCGCTTTTTGGTTGCTTCATCGCTGATGCCCTTGAGAGTCTGTTTGCACCATAAAGATTCTTTGTAGGGCGGATCGACATAAATATGGATAGTCATTAAAGCTGCCTCTTTCTTCTTTACTTTATGTTTATATTACCATAATTCAAAACAAGTGTCAAGAATCAGCAACGGACCTTTTGGCACAGAAAACACAAAAATCAAATGAAAAATTCGGGAATTTTTACAATTTGGTGAAAAAAAAAGATTTTTTACGATAATTTTTGGGTTGATTTACTGATCTGTTTCTGCTAGAATTAAGCTGTAAAATAATTTTTGTAAAGGAAGAGGTTTCAAATGTCAACAACTAAGGTAATTGCACAGCTTGAAAAAATGGTAATTCCTACTTATCCCGAAGCTGCATGCGAAGAACTCCCTATGTTTGCGGAGAACAGAGTGCATCAGCGTTCCTCGGGTAATCCTTACCCTAACAAGGTAATGATCAAAACGAGATCGAAAACCAAAATCGACAAAGAATATGATGTTATAAAGCTTGAGAATGATTACATCGAGCTTGTAATTATTCCTGAAATAGGCGGTAGGATCTTCTCCGCAAAGGATAAGACGACGGGTTATGACTTCTTCTACCGTCAAAACGTTATTAAGCCTGCACTTATCGGTGCACTCGGATCCTGGATCTCGGGCGGAGTTGAGTTCAACTGGCCCTATCACCACCGTCCTTCGACCTTTATGCCTGTAGACTACGAGATCGAGTACGAGGATAACGGTGCGGTTACTGTATGGTGCTCCGAGCACGATCCTATCGACCGCATGAAGGGAATGGTAGGTATACGTCTTGAGCCCGACAAGGCTATGTTTGAAACAAGAATGAAGGTTACGAACAGAACACCTATCCGTCACTCCTTCCTCTGGTGGGAGAACACTGCTGTTCCGGTCAACCCTGAATATGAAATATTCTTCCCGTCTGACGTTGACCACGTTCATTTCCATTACAGACGCTCTAATACTACATATCCTATCGCGAACGGAATGTTCAACGGATATAAATTTGAGGAGAGCGGAGTTGATATATCAAAGCACATCAACACCAAGTTCTCCACCTCCTTCTTCTGTGCTGCATCCGATTACGATTATTTCGGTGGCTATGACAACGGCAAGAAGTGCGGAGTAGTACATATAGGCGATCACCACGTCTCTACCGGTAAGAAGATGTTCACATGGGCGTACAATCAGCTTTCACAGTCATGGGAGAGACATCTTACCGATTCTGAGTACGGTTCTTACTCTGGATACGCAGAGCTTATGGCAGGTTCTTATACTAATAACCAGCCTGACTTTGCATGGCTCGAGCCTTACGAGACCAAGAACTTCTCTCAGTTCTGGTATCCTCTCTCTGCACTCGGAGTTCCTTCTTACGCAGATCTTCAGTACGCAGTTAATGTCAAGAGCGGTCTTGTAAAGATCCAGCCCGTTGCTGACAACGAAGCAGCAAAAGTTACTCTTACTTCCAAGGGCGTAACTCTCTTTGACGGTACTGTTGCTCTTAAGGCAGGACAGGTTACTGAGATTCCCGTAGCTGAGTTTGACGCTTCCGAGTACGAGATCCGTGTTGACGAGCTTTACTACGAGCAGAAGGTTCGCGAGCAGCAGCCTCTGCCGGATCTCTTCCCCGAGGTTCCTATGCATAACGAGCTCCATACTGCTGAGTCGAGATACCTCGCAGGTATGCACTTCCTCCGTTACAGAGATCCTAAGGCAGATCCGGACGCTTACTTCAAGGCGGCTCTTGAGATCGATCCCGAATATATTCCTGCTCTTACCGCTCTTGGCGAGACTGCAATCACCAGAGGTGAATTTGCACAGGCTAAGGCTTCTCTTGAGGCTGCTGTAAAGGCGGCAACGAAGTATTGCTACCATATGGAGAGCGGAAAGACTCTTTATCTGCTTGCTTATGCTAACGAGATGCTTGGAAACACCAAGGCAGCTTACGATCTTTACCGCAAGTCCGCGTGGAGCGAGGATTCTATCTCCGCTGCTATGACCAGAGCGTCCATGCTTGACGCTCAGAAGGGCGAGTACAAGAGTGCAGTTAAGCTCGCAGATACTGCTATCTCCCGAAACTCCGACAACGCTATTGCCGCTGCTATCGCCGCTATCGCTCTTTATAAGGCGGGTTGCGTAGATTGTGCTAAGGCAAGACTTGAGGCTGAGCTTAACCGCGACAAGCTCAACCACCTTGCAAGATTCGGTGCATATCTCTGCGGTATGATAACCGAGCAAGAGTTCTACACGAAGCTTTCCTCCAATCCTTCCCAAACTTGTCTTGACCTTGCGTTTGACATGCTTACGGCAGGTTTTGACGATGAGGTAAAGGCACTTCTTTCAAACCTCCCCAAGTACGTTGATGATATCGCTCCCACCGTTGCATACATGATCGGCAGACCTGAGCTTGCAAACGAGATGCACAAAGCATTCCCGTCAAGACCTCAGGAGATCGCAGTTCTTGAGGCTTCCGATTCAGAGTATGCTAAGTATCTCCTCGGCTGCCTGCACTTCGCTCGTAAGCGTTATGATGCTGCATACGACCTTTGGAAGGATATCAACAGATACGAGGCTAAGAGAAACGTAGCTGCTTACTTCTGGAAGAAGGGACAGCACAAGAAAGCTCTGGTAGCTCTTGATGAAGCTATCGCTCTTAATCCCGCTGAGGAAGAACTCATATATGAGAAGGCATACCTTCTCAACAAGATCGGCTATGACGCTGAGAAGACTGCCCGTGAGATCGAGGCACTCGTACCTTCTCTTGCTGATGCCCGCGATGATATAGTAACCGAGTGGGCAGCTGCACATATCCGTGCAGGTAAGTACGACGACGCACTCTACCTTATCAACAATCACATCTTCACTCCTTGCGAGGGTGGTGAGACCATAGTTGCTAAGCAGCACATGAATTCCTGGTACGGCAAGGGCAAGGATCTTTATGCGAAGGGTGAATACGAAAAGGCACTTGAAGCATTCAGAGTTGCACAGGTCATTCCCGATAATCTCGGTGCCGGTCTGTGGCACGTAGACCCGCTCGTTCCTTCCCAGTACTACGAGGCACTTACCCTGCAGAAGCTCGGACGTCCCGAGGAAGCAAACAAGATCTACGAGTATATCTCGGGTATCTATCTTGACTTCTTCTCCGATATGTACCTGCCTGAGCTTCCCATCTACGAGGCGATGTCTCTCAAGAAGCTCGGACGCGAGGATGATGCAGATGCTCTTCTCGCAAAATATATCGACAGATGGCAGAATGAGATGAGGAGAGTAGACAGCGGTTACTTTGCACAGCAGCCCTTCTTTATCTCTTATCTTGATGATGCAAAGACAGAGCGTGACGCATATTATTCAAAACTTCTTGCATTTGCGTATTCTGCAAAAGACGGAATGAGCGAATTTCTTAATATCTAATTGAGACTAATGACTGATAGTTCGGAGTGGCCGACGGGGAGTGTTTCACTCTCCGCCGGCATATCCGCATAATCTGCAAGTTATTTTTGACGGTAGATCCGTTTAAATATTAAGTTTCAAATTTAATAATAATGGGGGTTATTATGAAAAAGATTATTGCAATTTGTCTGTTTGCAGTTATGTGTGTATCAATGTTCGCATCTTGCACCGACAAAGCGGAGCAAACAACTGCACCGGAACAGACTCAGCCTGTGGATACAGGTGAAGAAGAGAAGGACACTCTTGTAATTGACGAAACGAAGCAGGACGGATATCAGTATACTATTCTTGTTTCGGGTAATATTGATTACAAGCACGGTTCACAGCATTACGGAAATGACTTTGAATATGATGAGACTATAAATGAAAGCCTCAGCAACGCAAAATATCAGTGGATAAAGACCACAGAGGAAAAGTTTGATATCGTTATAGAAGCAGTAGACAAGCTGAAATGGTCCAACTGCACCGGCTCCGGCAACGGTTTTTCTGAACTTCAGAAGTCCTACACTTCGGGCGATGTTATGTATGATTCATGCATGATTGGTACATACGACATTTGCAACGCTGCTCGTAACGGATTCTTGGCAGATCTTCATGAGATCGATTATATTAATCTTAACAACTCTTGGTGGGATCAGGTAGCAAACAAGGACCTTAACATACAGGGAAAGATGTACTACACCACAGGTGACATCAGCATAGTTGACAACGTATTTACCCACTGCGTATTCTTTAATAAGGATATGATCACTTCAAAGAATCTTACATCTCCTTACGAGTTTGTAAAGAACGGCACATGGACACTTGACAACCTCGCTACACTTGTTAAGGCCGGAGCAGATACATCCGGTGAGGGTATAGCGGAGAATGAAAAGGTATATGGTCTTCTTACCTGGAATGACTCTATGCTTCAGATCATGGCTGCAGCTGATGAAAGAATTGCTTCTGTGGATGAAAACGGAAATCTCACATTCACTATGTATAATAACAGAACTCAGACCCTTTACGATAAGTTTACTGATCTGGCTATGAACACAGCTTATTCTGCAAACTATCAGGTACTTAGTACAGAATGGGATGATCTGAGAAAAGAGATCTTTGACTCCAACAGAGCACTGTTCTATCTCAACCTTCTCTCTACAACAACTCACCACAGAGACAGTGATACTGACTTTGGTATTCTTCCTTATCCTAAGCTTGAAGAAACACAGGAAAACTACGGACATCTTGTTTCTTCATACCATACTGAGTTCTTCTGCATTCCTTTCAATCACTACAGCGAGTCCCTTTCCGGTTCTGTATCTGAATTTATGGCTGCAAAGGGCCAGGAAATTACCAAGCCCGGTTACTATGAGGATACTCTTGTAGGAAAGCAGATTCGTGACGATGAATCGGCAGATATGCTTGATATCATTTTTGCAAGTCGCGTATTCGATGTAGGAACCTATTACAAGGTAGGCAATATTACAACCAGACTTGGCTCTCTTTACAAGAATACCAGCCTTTCTTTCCAGCAGATCTACCAGGAAAACGGAGATATGGCAAAGGCAACTATCGATGCTATCAATTCTCAGTTTATTACCGAATAAATACCTGAATGCTCATTTGATCATTACAAAAAATATCAGTCAGTCGTATTCAGACTGACTGATATTTTTTATATGAAGAAGACAAGTAGTGTTTATTTGTGTGATTTTTGCAATATATTTGTGAAAACATTCATAGAAATAATAGCATTTATATGTTATAATGAATAAAAATATATTGATTTTAGATATGTTATTTGTTATAATCACAGTAAAAGGAGTGATATCGTTATGAAAAAGCATTTGATCGTATTATTGTTATTGATACTTGGGGTGCTTTGTTTCTGTGCGTGCAAGCAAACTGTGACACAGGACAGTAGCACGCTCGCAGAAACCGATCAGACAACAACAGGAGGCGGAGAAGAGGTGCAAACACCGCAAGAGCTGAATATTTCATCAATTTCTGATTACAACCTTAGCAGTGAGACTGACTCACATAAGGATGAATGGAAAAACAGTCACCTAGAGCTCAATTACAGAGAAAGATACATTCTTGATACGGGTATTACCGGCACAACGGAAGTTTGGTATCCGAGAATAAAGCAAACTGCAAACGGTGAGTATATCCTGCTCTTTATGAACGGTCAGACAGGAAATCACATCTACATATCACGTTCAAAGGATCTCAAGACTTGGTATGGAACCGAGAGACTGTTTGAGGGAAGTGCAAAAACAAAGGACGCTCCTTTGTATGCTTCCGCTGATGCAATCGTATTGAAAAATGGAGATATTATTGCTGCTGCAGGATTCAGAGGTTACAAAACTTATAAAACCGATGTTACTACAGACGGTATTCGAATCAGAAGATCTACCGATAACGGTGCCACCTGGTCTGATATACAGACGGTTTATACAGGCGGTGTATGGGAGCCGTCTCTGCTTCAGCTTGAATCCGGTGAAGTACAGATGTACTGGACTAATACACATATAGCAGGAGCTCCTGCCAATATGTTCGGAAGAGCAGACGACAACTCTACAGGAACAGCGATGATACGTTCTTTTGATAACGGACTGACATGGGACAATGACCCGAAGGTCCTGTATTCTGCTCAGATAGTGGCACAGCAGTACACGAAAACCGGCAGCGACGGAAAATACTACAGCGGCCAGATGCCTGTTGCATGGCAGCTCAATAACGGAAATATTGCACTTGCTCTTGAAGTCAGAATAGGAAAAGATGGGGACAAGAACAAAACATACAATCTGTCGTTTGCATATTCTCAGGGAGAAAATTCCTGGCCTGATCGTCTCGGACTGGATGAAGAAGGCCCCGCATCTCTCAAGAAAAATGCATTCCTTAAGGGAGCAGGTCCTTACATAAGACAGTTTGAGTCCGGCGAGACCGTTCTTTCCTATCACTGGGGTGCAGATTGGTTTACCTGTGTTGGTGACAGTAACGCCACAGAATTTAACGCAAGAGTAGAAGCGTTCGGTCCTGATGTAGCTATGTCTATTTGGGGCTCTACTGAAGTTGTTGGTTCTCACACGATTATCGGAACCGCTCCCGCTTCAAGCAAGTCCGGTATCTATATAGGTAAGTTTTATCTTGATCATACGATTACTGCAAAGAAAGCCAACATTACAGTTGACGGTAACGTCGATGAATGGAAGGATGTAACCGACGCATTCTTTGTAGGAAGCGAATCTCAGGCACAAGCTTCTATCAGAGCATCACAGGATGAAGAGAATATATATTTTGCTGCTGAGGTGCTGGATTATTATATTGCTTCGGACGATAAGGTAGCCTTTCTTGTAGGTAATTACAAGACCGGTAAATACCTCAATGTTGCAGTTTCGGCAGAAGGTAAGATCACCGTAAACAAGGGTGGTATAACAGTATCCAAAGATAAGCTTGAAGCAGCAGTATCCGTAGACGGTACTATAGATGATTTCTCGGGTAAGGATAAGGGTTATGTAATAGAGCTGAAAATTCCGAAGTCTGTATTCGGAGATACGGATACTCTGATATTTAATCCTGTTCTTTATAACAGAGACAGTGCTGAAGCAAAGCTCAAGAGTGATAGTGTTGGAGATCTGCAGATGACAGATGCATCCAACTGGTTGAAGATCAAATTGAGCTGATTGGACATACAACCAAACAAGCCCCCTCCGCATATACTGGTAACAGTTATGTGCGGAGGGTTTTTATATGGATAACGCGGCGTATATTGCATTAAATTACATATATCTCCTGCTTGGAGTTTCAAACGGTCAATGCTTTCCTCCTCCTTTGTCCAAAAAGGAAGAAAGTGCCGAGTTTTTAAAAATGTCAAAAGGAGATGAGAGAGCACGTTCAAAGCTGATAGAGCATAATCTCCGCCTTGTTGCACATATAGTAAGAAAGTACTATTCATCCCATTCAAATCAAGAAGATCTGATATCTATCGGTAGCATAGGTCTAATTAAAGCGATCGACTCATTTAAGGTTGAATGCGGTGCACGCTTTGCTACCTATGCAGCTAAATGTATTCAGAATGAGATACTGATGCATTTTAGGTCACAAAGGAAGATTCAAAGTGAGATATCAATAAACGAAACGATAGATATTGACAAAGACGGAAATCCTCTGACGTACATAGATATTATATCGGTAGATGATACAATAGCTGAGGATATTGATAAAAGAATAAATATAAAGCGTGCGTACGAATTGATCGAGCATGTTCTAAGTCCCAGAGAGAGATGTATAATCGTAATGAGATACGGTCTTGACGGAAGCGAGCCGCTGACTCAGCGTGAGGTGGCATCAACACTGCACATATCTCGTTCTTATGTGTCAAGAATCGAAAAGGCTGCACTACAAAAGTTGTTTTTGCATATTAATGAAAAAAAGTCTTTATGATTTGTGTATATTTTTATACAAAGGGATAAAACTAACTACGGATCAAAAAGAATAGCAAGGAGAAAAAAACAAATGATGATTTTTGACAGATTAGCATTAGCACTTACGATAGTAGGGGCACTCAATTGGGGGTCAATCGGACTTTTTAAATTTGATGTGGTAGCATGGCTGTTCGGCGGTCAGGCATCGGTAGGAGCAAGAATCGTATATACTCTGGTTGCTTTATGCGGTATATGGTGTATCTCGCTTCTGTTCAGAGAAACCGATGAAAGAGCAGTAAGTTCACGCCTGGATGACTGAAAAAAGAAAAAATGTTCCGCTGCGACGGGACATTTTTTCTTTTTTTGATTGACATAAATGATCAGTAATGCTATAGTTAAGGTTGTCAGTAGTAAAGATTCAAAAGGGAGATTATCCGTATGAGAAATGTTTTGATTACAGGAGGATCAAGGGGAATAGGAGCAGAATGCGTGAAGCTTTTTTGCCAAAGAGGAGACAGGGTATGTTTTACATACAAAGATTCAAAGCAACAAGCTAACCTACTCTGCGAGCAGTATGATGCATTGGCACTCAGATGCGATCTTGAATCATATGATGATATACTAAGAGTCTTGGAGATATCAAAAAACCACTTTGGCGAGTCAGGAGTCGATATTCTGATAAATAATGCTGCCGTATCAGAGATCAAACTTTTCTCGGATATTACATTTGATGATTGGAACAGGATGATCTCCGTAAATCTGACGGCTCCTTATTTGCTGTGTCAGGGCGTTCTTTCGGATATGATACACAAAAAGAACGGAAGAATCATAAATGTTTCTTCTATGTGGGGGATTGTCGGTGCATCATGTGAGGTTCATTACTCAACTGCAAAGGCGGGACTTATAGGTATGACTAAAGCTCTCGCGAAGGAGCTTGGACCGTCAAATATTACTGTAAACGCTGTAGCTCCGGGTGTTATTGATACGGAGATGAACTCACATCTCTCAAAAGAGGATCTCGAAATGCTAACAGATGAAATTCCGCTTATGAGGATAGGATCACCTCGTGAGATAGCCGAGCTTATTTATTTTTTGAGCGGTGATGGTGCAGGATATATCACGGGACAGGTAATCAGCTCCAACGGCGGTATGGTTGTTTAAACTCGCGTGCATGGTTTTTATAGAAAAATAGTGGGTACTATCCGTTTTTTTTGGATAGTACCCATCATTTATATAAACACAGTTTCAACGACTTTTTGTGAATAGGAAGGACTATACATCCATCTGTCTATATGGTCTTCTTTATATATGTTTCCAATATATTTTATCTGTTTGTTTTGCTGTGTATCTCCTTTTGAATCTATGAGTACAAGTTTGATCTTCATTCTCTCGGGGATAATGTTTTTTATGTAAACCGCAGCACATTGAGAGGGAAGAACATCATCTTTTAACTCGGCTAACCCTGCAAGATTCGGTGTCAGCTCGACAAAGATGCCGTAGCTTTCAACACTTCGCACAATTCCTGCAACGGTCTGACCTACAGAAAAATAAGCTGCATTTTCTTCCCAGGTTCCAAGGAGTTCTCTGTGAGTGAGGTATATACGTCCTTCGTCAGTTTTGCATTTTACGACTGCACGGATAACATTCCCGATATCGAATCTGTCCTTTGGATGTGAAATTCTGGATACAGAAATACAATCTACGCTCAGAAGAGATATTATACCGCATCCGATGTCGCAAAAGGCTCCGAACTGTTCCATGTGAGTGACCTTTGCGTCTATTATATCTCCCGGGGACAAATGTTCTATGTAGTGTTCAAGGCAATCCAGTTGTGCCAACCTTCGGGAAACTGTAAGTTGCGGCATTCCCTTGTCCTTTGAACACGTCCCGATAACTTTAAAACAGACTCTTTTTCCTACTCTGCTTATAATTGCTATATCTTTGAGGTTTTCTCCGGGGAAAAGATATGTGACCTCTTCCCTTGGCATAAGACATTTTATTCCTCGATAGTCAATCCATAGGTTTAGAGATGAGTCACACTTAATTACTGTACCTTCCAGTATTTCGTCACTGCCAACCAATGTCAATGGAGATCTTATAGCACAGTTGTAATTATTATCACAGCCCATGCCTTCGGGTTTGTACTTTCTTTTCATAGATCCATCCTTAGTGTAAAAATATTTCCGGCACTTTTATCCGACGTTATATCTTTATTACAATTTCATTGTTATTATTACTCATAATGGTATTTTTTAAAGAAATAAATTTAAAAAATTGTCTTGATACATCTACTGTTTTTTGGTATTATAAAAATATAAATATTATACATCGGAGGATGTCATGATAGTAAGAAACATATCGAATCTGAACTGTGATACACAGGGGGCAGATTCTCACGCAAAAATAACTCACAAGTCTCAGATTGAAGCAGACAGACGTAGCTTCAGAATTATTGATGGGGAGAGTAGTGCTGCTTTTTCAAAGAGAGTGTATTATCCAAGGATCAAAGTTCTTTTGGACGGAAGTTACATTATGTTCCATCAAGATGGCAGAGTTTCGGGTAATTGCTTTTATACAAAGAGTAAGGATGGACTTAACTGGACTGCGAGAGAGCCTATTTTTATGTCTTATAAAACTGTCAGAGATGACGGTGAAGAAGATTACATATACTGGTGTAATTGCGATGCTCAGGTAATGCCGGATGGCGAGATACTTGCCTTTTGTTCATACAGATACAGATCGGGATATAATCTTGATTCAAAATATAGCGGTATCGTGATGAAAAGATCAAACGATAACGGAATGACCTGGTCCGAAGGAAAACAGATATATCTTGGAAGAAACTGGGAAAGTGCACCTTTACTTCTCAAGAGCGGAGAACTTCAGTTGTATTTTTCTCATACAGCACCAAAATTCTATTATGAACCAAGAGTAAAGACTGATGCAAAGATCCATACCTCAAGCGGTAGTGCTATAATACGTTCTTTTGACGGTGGACATACATGGACCCCGGATGTAAAGGAGCCGCCTTACGCTGCACATAGAGTTACACAGAGCTATGTTGAGTCGCTTGACAATGGAACAAAGTGCTTTACAAATCAAATGCCCGTGGCAGTAGAGCTTCATAATGGGGATATTGCACTTGCTACCGAATCAGACATGGCTCGCGGAAGATTTTTGCTGACTATGAGCTATACTCACGATAACTGGGCAAGAGAATTGGATATAGACGAAGACGGACCCGAAGATAAGAACACGGCATTTGACTTTGGTGCAGGTCCGTACATAGTTCAGTTTGAGTCAGGCGAGACGCTTTTATCCTATAATACCGCAGACCAGTTCCACCTCAGGCTTGGCGATGAATATGCAAAGAACCTAACTTCAGAGCATGATATTGTCGCTTTTGACGGTCATCCGGGATATTGGGGATGCTTGTGCGTGGATGCCTCTCACCGCGTGATAGCCGCTATGCCTAAGGTGTGGGAAGATAGAACTACACGCCCATGGACAAGTGACAATGATATGATGCTCTGCCGTTATTATCTAAATCATACTATATACGCACCCAAATGTGTGTCTTGCGATATATATGCAGATAAAGCATGGGAGCAGAGTACAGATGCTTTGTTCCTCGGTGCCGAGACGGATGCACAGGTTTCGCTTGGTTTTATGCATAGCTGTGATCATTTGTTTATAAGAATAGATCGACTTGACAAGACCACTGATGAAAAGGATGCAGAGAAGATTTACCTTTCTGTCGAAGGTGAGGATATTATGCTCACAAGAAATTCGAATGGGGTGTCCGTCACGCTCAACGGAGAGCCGATGGATTGTGAGTACCGTAGCTTTGCTATTACATCATCAGATACGGATAATCAGGATGAATGGGGAACCGCCACTGTTATTTCAATAGAAAAGCCGGTGAAAGATATGCAGAAGTTTTCTGTATATGCGGAGCTGGATGAAATGACTGACGAGGGACTTGTTACCTCGCATTTTACAAAAACAGTTAAGGACGATATTGATTCATGGTTTGAAGTTGTTCTCAAATAAAATAAATGCTCGGCTGTCAGCCGAGCATTTATTTTATTTGAGATGATCGAGTCGCAATAATAAATCTTCATAAAGTGCCCATGTCTGAGATTCATCAGGTCTGTTTATAACCAGTTTCTTTCCTTCTTTTGTAGTAATGAGAACACAACTTTTACATGAGATATACATATATCGGGTATGATTTTCAAGCTCTTGTGAGTTAAACCATCCGAGCATGAGTCTACCTGAGGCAAATCCGTTTAATCTCTCTGCTTTTTCAATAGAATTTATATACTCGACGTCTGATATATCTGAGAAATTAAGAAAAGTGTCTTCCCAGTAGGTTGCGTCAATTTCAAGTTTATCATCATAAAAGCCAATCTTAACATTGCCTGTAAACATGATAAAAAGCACCGTCGCAAGTATAATAACAGTAACAATTGTGCCGACAATTGCGGCTCTTTTGCTTGAACATTGATATTTGAAATCATCTTTTGTAAGAGCACCGCCCGATAGTTGTTTTCTGTAATATATATATGAATAGACGAGAGGAGACATGATTGCCACAATCATTACTGTTGTAATGCAATAGTATCGAATGTTACCTTGCAGAAAAGCAATAAGAAAGAGAACAATTCCGCTAAAAAACCATACTCTGCCTGTAAAACGATGCGTAGCATTCCAGTTTTCCTCGTTCGCCAGTGTCCATTTAATCTTTATACCCACGGTACTGTTTTGTAAACATTTCGGCATATAGTTTCCGATTATGATAAAAAGAATACCAAAGAAGCAACACATCAAAAACAGCATGTCAGGTTTCAATCCTAATCCTGCAGAGTAGATGACTCCGCTTGAAAAGATAGATATAGCAGGACAAATCCAATATATCAGTTCTAGTACCTTTTTGCTTTGTTTTATGTTTTGGTTTGTTTTGTTGGTTATAAAAACACATATCCATTGTAGTATAGCAATTAGAGCAGGGAAAAGTACAACAACCCACAATGTCGAAGCATACTGATCAGGATTTCCGTCTAAACCCCAATGTATTGCTATGGTTTGTGATAGTTGTTTTGAAAATATGAGTCCAAAGACAGTCGGTAAAAAAATAATGACGGTTGATATTATCATCTTGAGTTTATTGATCTTCATTGCAATCTCCTTTCAAGGCTTCTATCCATAACATGATCTCCTCAAGGACAGAAGTGTTAATTTCATAGTATATATACTTTCCCTCCCTTGTGTCGCGTATTAGGTCAGCTTCTTTGAGCACAGACAGGTGTCTTGATATAGATGCTCCTGTTACATCAAATTGAGCTACGATATCTCCTGCACTCATTCGTCCATGTTTGAGCAGATTTAGTATTTCTCGTCTTGTTGGATCAGATAGTGCTCGTAATGTGTTTTGCAGTCCCATAGTCCACCCCTCATTTAACATTTAACCTAACTGTTAAATGTATTATAACATGCGAGTTGAAAGATGTCAACAGAAAAAGAGAAAAACGTCATATTTTTTTCTCCGCATCTTTTGTCTGGGATGAAAAAATACGGACCGTAATTGAACAGTCCGTATTTTTTAATTATTTGTTAATACTGTTTATGAGGATCTGACGCAATGTTTGAGGATCACAGTTACCCTTGAGCTCTTTCATACATTTTCCGAACAGAGACATGAGTGCTTTTTCTTTTCCTCCCTTGTAGTCAGCAACTGATTTGGGATCTGATGCAATCACATCACATACGACCTTTTCGATCAATCCTGTGTCGTTAGATACGATATATCCTTTATCTTTTGCATACTCTTCGGGAACAATACTCTTATCATCAAACATATCTGCAAGTATCTTCTTTGCGTTGGCTCTACCTACTTTTCCGTCTATGACAAGAAGGATGAGCTGTCCGAATGCTGATGCATCTATGTCGAGCATTTCAGTGGTCATTTTCTTTGCTTTCAGAGTACCGATAACGTCGGTGAGTATCCAGTTTACAGCATCCTTAGCACTTCCGCAGATCTTTACCGCTTCTTCAAAACACTCGCAGAGAACGATACTCTTGGAAAGCTGCTCGGCGTCATAATCGGAAAGTCCGAATTCTTCCATGTATCTCTTACGCTTGACTTCGGGAAATTCCGGAAGCGTTGATGATATAGAGTTATACCACTCATCATCTATCACAATGGGCATTACATTAGGATCAGGGAAGTACCTGTAATCTCCCGCAGTTTCCTTGGTTCTCATGGCGTAGCTCTTGCCCTTGATATCATCCCAGCGGCGTGTCTCTTGAACGAGTATCTCTGTTTTGTTCTCTATTGCATCTATATGACGTGCGGTCTCATATTCGATAGCACGTTTGATAGCTTCAATAGAATTCATGTTTTTCATCTCAGTACGAACTCCAAGAACATCACTGCCCTCAGGTTTTACTGAGAGATTAACGTCGCATCGCATCGTGCCGTGTGCCATTTCACACTCTGCTACTTTTGCATAGCGGAGCAGTGTCTTTAGACGGTCGAGGTAAGCTTCCACTTCTTCCGCACTCGATAGATCAGGTTGGCTTACTATTTCTATCAGAGGGACGCTTGTACGGTTGAAGTCTACGTGTGTTGTGTCTTCGCGAATATCGTGTACGAGCTTTCCTGCGTCCTCTTCCATGTGAATCTGTTTTATTCGGATGCTTTTTTTGCCTTTCGATGTCTCAATATCTACTCTGCCGTTTACTGCGACCGGGGAGAACCATTGTGTAGTTTGATAGGCAGAGGGTAGATCAGGGTAATAGTAGCTCTTTTTATCAAAGGTTGTTATGCGGTTGATATCACAGTTGAGCATCAGACCGGCCTTCATACCGTAATCGACGACTCTTTTGTTAACTACCGGAAGCATACCCGGCATACCGCAACAAGCAGGGCATACATGTTCGTTTGGGTCGGCTCCGAAGGAGTGGGCAGAGCATGAACAGAATATTTTTGAATTGGTCGCGAGTTCTATGTGTACCTCCAGACCGATGACGGTTTCGTAATTCATATCACTTGCCCTCCTTTTCATAGAGATTTGCTATGTTTAGCAGTGTTGTATCGGAGAAAGCTTTGCCTACCAACTGAACGCCTCCTACAACTACTGCAGGAAGTCCTGTGATTGATGCAGGAGCTGTATAGAAGTTTTCTTCATAGCAGAGATACTTGTTTTCGCTGACAAGCTCCTCTGAATATTCCATCTTTGAGCAAGCCGGCATAATGACAGCATCAAAAGATTCAAAAATGGAGGCAAAAGCTTCTGCTATAACACGTCTGGTACGCAGAGACTTATCATATACTTTCATATAGTTTTCAGTTGAAAGAGTCTCTGAACCAAAGAGTATTGCTGTTTTCAGAAGATCTCCGAATGCTTCTGTTCTGCTGTTTGTGTATAATTCGTCTATTCCGCTGAAGTTTTCAGCACGGTATCCGTATTTAACTCCGTCGTATTTCGAGACGTTATTGCAGAGCTCAGCACTCATGAGGATGTTCCAGGCGATCTTTGACTTGAATATGACATCATCTTCGATCTCGCATATTTCTATACCGCAATCGGACATAACTTTACAGAAAGTATCGATCTTTGATTGTACATCTTCGTTAATACCCTTGTTCATAGATCTGAGTACAGCAATCTTCTTTGGAGCTGTTGGTATTTTGGCAAGATCGCATTGGCTCTGCGGCAGACTGGTTCCGTCTTTATCATCATGTCCTTGAATAATTGACAGCATTTGGGCACAGTTATCGGCGGTTTTGCCGAGAATGCTGACGGTATCACCCGAACACGCTACCGGAACAGCACCAAAACGAGATACTGTACCATAGGTGGGTTTGATACTGACAAGGCCTGACTGAGCAGCCCCGCGTCTGACCGAACCGTTAGCATCGAGGCATATAGCTGTGTTTACATCCCCGGAACTTATTATCTGGGCTGCAGCTAAAACAAGCTTCTTATCCTTGTAAATTGCTCCGCCAAAAGACGATTCTCCGAGTGTGTCAAACGCAAACTCACCAACAGCACATTTACCTGCGAGTGTGTATCCGCTCGCTTTAGCACGAGTCAACACTTCTGCTTCAAAAAGGCTGATGTAGCCATCCAGCATCTTTGAACCGGCTGATGTCGGTATATCTTTTGTGAGGATCATATCATCACAGATAAAAGACTTATCTTCAGATGTATTTATCTTTGTTGTATATAATTTCATTTTGATATCCTCCCAAGCCCTTTATTCAACTACCTTGGGTACACACCAGTAGTACTCATCAGTTTCGGGTGCACCGGACTGGAGTTCGTCTCTTGTGTACTTTTGTGAGACTACATCTTCACGAACTACCGTCATTATCGGCATTACGTGAACCATTCTTTCAATATTTGAGGTGTCGATCGAGCCAAGAGACTCTAATTCATTTTCTCTTACTGAGAAAAAGTCTATGACTTCGTCCTTTTGTTTTTCAGTCAAACTGAGCTGATTTAGCATTTCTAGCAATCTGAGTGTTTTTTTATCCATTTTCGTTTTGCTCCTTTTCACTCATATATAATCATTGATCGGCATAGCAAGCGTGAGCTTGCTATGCTGTAAATTCCGGTAATTACGATCAGTCTCTTACCTTAATGTGAACTTCACGCAGTTGCTGCTCAGTAACTTCACCGGGTGCACCCATCATGAGATCTTGTGCATTGCCGTTGAGAGGAAATGCGATTACGTCACGGATAGTCTCTTCACCTGCAATGAGCATTATCATTGTGTGCACTCCGGGAGCCATACCTGGATGAGGAGGTGCACCGTATGAGAAAGCGGTATAAAGAGCACCGAATTTTGCCTTGACATCTTCCTCGCCGTAGCCTGCTATCTCAAACGCTTTTTTCATTATTTCCGGATTGTGGTTACGAACAGCTCCTGATGAAAGCTCCACGCCATTGCAAACGATATCGTATTGATATGCAAAAATATCAAGAGGATCTTTATTCAGCAGTGCGTCCATGCCTCCCTGCGGCATAGAGAAAGGATTGTGTGTAAAGTCTATCTTGCCGGTTTCCTCGTTTCTTTCGTACATGGGGAAATCAACGATGAAGCAGAATTCAAAGCTGTCGTCTTTTATGAGTCCAAGCTCGTTTGCTATCCATGTTCTCATCTCACCCGAGAGCTTGTCAATGACTGTCGCAGAATCAGAGATGAAGAAGAGTGTCTCTCCTTCCTTGATACCTACGAGAGCTGTAAGCTCTGATTTTTGCTCTTCGGTAAGGAATTTGGCGATAGGTCCCTTATATTCACCTTCTTCAAGTGTGATATAGCCTATACCGAATTTCATTCCGATACTTCTTGAGTACGCATCAATAGCTTTTTCGAATGCTTTCTTTCCATCGCCGTCACCATCCTTCTTGACAAGGTAGTTGGCAACTATACCGCGGACAAGCTTATTCTTGAAGGGAACGGTTCTTCCGTTGATATTTAAAAACTCATGCTTTGCAAAGAAATCGGTGAGATCCTGAATGAGCAGAGGGTTACGAAGGTCAGGTTTGTCAGAGCCGTACTTTAGCATCGCATCCGCAAATGTTATGCGGCGGAACGGAGGCTTTGAAACCTTTTTGTCAGAGAATTTGGTAAATGTATTGTAGATAACTGTCTCTGCAACCGAGAAAACGTCTTCCTGCGTTGCAAATGCCATCTCAAAGTCAAGCTGATAGAATTCTCCGGGAGATCTGTCCTGACGTGCATCCTCATCACGGAAGCATGGAGCGATCTGGAAGTATCGGTCAAATCCCGAAGCCATCAAAAGCTGCTTGAACTGCTGAGGAGCCTGGGGAAGTGAAGTCGGAGGCCAAGCGGTCTTAGGAAAGACAACTGGGGCTATCATCTCCTTGGCTCACAGAACGACATGGCTACGATCCGACTTATCCTCATCACGGAAGCATGGAGCGATCTGGAAGTATCGGTCAAATCCCGAAGCCATCAAAAGCTGCTTGAACTGCTGAGGAGCCTGGGGAAGT
>JAZNOK010000134.1:0-14870 GCA_045580775.1 Eubacteriales bacterium | reverse complement strand
ACGTTTACATCTCGGGAACTCTCACCGTTCCCGAGGATAGAAACTATACTATTGACGGTAATGTGACCGTGTACAAATACACATCAAGTCAGTATTACGGAGCTTTTCTTAAAAACCACGGCACCCTCACAGTCACAGGAGATTTCGTGCTCGGGGAATACTCTTCTAACGTAAACGGAGATTATTACGGTACATATACTCAGGACAACAAATACGCAAAGCTGTTTGTCGGAGGAGATCTCACCATAGACTCCACGGCAGGTATATGCAACATCACAACCGGCAAGGTGATATTCAACGGTACAGAGAGACAAACTGTAACCGGGCTCAGTGCATATCACGTCACTGTCTATAACAAAAACGGCATTTATCTCGGATCGTCATTGCAACTGTACGGCATAATGGACCTTAAGGGCAACCCGATCAGCGGCAGCTCCATATACATGAATAACGGTGCTGCATTCGCTGACGGCTCGGATTACAAGAGCGTTACCATCACAAACAACGTTACTCTGAAAAGTAACATAAAAGCTAACGTTTACATCTCGGGAACTCTCACTGTTCCTGAGGATGGAAACTATACTATTGACGGTAATGTGACCGTGCACAAATACACATCAAGTCAGTATTACGGAGCTTTTCTTAAAAACCACGGCACTCTTGCTATAACCGGAAACTTGACTGTAAGCCAATACTCAAGCAGCAACAATGAATACTACGGTACACTGACCCAGTCGCAGGACAACGCACAGCTGATCATCGGCGGCAATTTTGTTCTTGATACAGACGGAGGAAAATGCAATATCACCGAAGGAAAGGTCACATTGAACGGCGAAAGCATGCAGACGGTGTCTAACCTATCCTGTCCTGTGCTCATTCTGCAAAACAGCTCAGATACAGGTGTAGTATTCTCTGGGAAACTACAGATATCAAAGCTCTTTGAGCATAACCGGAACACATTTACTCTGCAGGGCAGCACGTCATTTGTGGACTTTGACGGTGACGGACAAAAGGATAATATTGATCCTTATCCGGCGACCGTATACAACAACGGCGTCTTCGGTGACACAGACGGAGACGGAGAACTTACAAACGCAGACCTCACCATTGTTCTTCGTTTGTTATCAGGTTGGAACACCGACGGTGTTGACGCGTATATGGCAGATGCCAACGCCGACAAAAAGGCGAACAACCGTGATGCCATCGCATTGATACAGAAAATGGCAGGATGGAATTGATTGTTTTTGAAAAATATTTTGATAAAAAAGCAAAAATCCTCTTGCATTTTCTGAAAGTATATGATATAATGCTATTCGTTGATTTGTGCAAGTCAACTCTAACATAGTAAAAAAAATAAGAATATAAACATCAACCCGTGAGGGTTACTCGAGGAGGTGTCAGGAATGGCAAAGTGTGCAATTTGCGGAAAGGGCGTTATGTTCGGTAACACCGTATCCCATTCTCATCGCAGAGGAAACAGAACCTGGAAGGCTAACATCAGAAAGGTAAAGGCTGTTGTAGGCGGTACGCATACAACTATGAACGTTTGCTCTCGTTGCCTGCGTTCGGGCAAGGTAGAGCGTGCGTAAGTTCGTTCTATACAAAGGAGTGCTTTCGGGCACTCCTTTTTACATTATATAGATCATTTTTTAAAAAACCACCTACAGTATGTTCTGGCACATACAAAAAAACAAAAACACCTAAAACAGGAGCTATCATGAAATACGCAGTTATATCTTCAAAAGCAACAAAAAAGTGTACAGACGCACTCTGCTCACTTGGATACTGCATACTTCCCCTCCCTCCGTTCGATAGGTTAAGTGAGCCTGTGAACACTCATGCGGACATGCTCTTCTTTTCCCATAAAAAAACAATTATTACTCACAGAGATTATCTACTAACATCGAAAGATGTGTTCGACACTTTGTGCTCAGAATGCGGTTTTTCGCTTGCTTTGACAGATGATGATATCCGTCCTGATTATCCGTGCGATATCACGTTCAATGCTATAGCACTAAACGGTGTGCTGTATTCAAATACACGTTTTACATCAAGGTTCATAGCGGACTTGTTTTCTGAGAAGGTAACAGTAAAACAGGGGTACACCGCCTGCTCTACACTTGCGTTATCCGATACCGGCGTCATCACAGCAGACCGCTCTCTTGCATCTGCTTATGCCGAACACGGCATTTCAGTCACACTAATAAAAAACGGCTCTATATCCTTGCCTCCGTATGACTGTGGATTTATCGGGGGTGCATCGGGTGTTGATGGTAATACGGTGTTT
This sequence comes from Eubacteriales bacterium, assembly GCA_045580775.1. Taxonomy (GTDB): domain Bacteria; phylum Bacillota; class Clostridia; order Oscillospirales; family CAG-272; genus JAZMZS01. The sequence goes on along the minus strand of JAZNOK010000134.1, from coordinate 12,583 downwards.
TTTTCCGGAGATATCAACTCACACGAGGACGCAAACACTATCAAGTCGGCAATAGAGCAAAACGGCATGAAGCATATCTCCCTCTCGGATGAGCCTCTTTTTGATGTAGGCGGGATACGGTTCTTTTCGGGAAAATGACCGCCGGCACTTCAAAATTGTTTGATATCTACAATTTTCCGATACCTTAATTATCTATATATCCAAACTTTCGCTGTGCACATCTGTTTTACTTGATGTGCACAGCTTTTTTGGGTATACTTAATGTGAAAATAGTCACGTAAGGAGGCATGCGGAATTGAAATACAGTAAACTCAGATCAAAAGTCGATCATTCGTTTGTCATCCATACAGCGAAAGCAGGTATTAAACTCATTTTCAGCAATTTTCGCGTACACGCGATGACAATTTGAGTTTTATCTGAATATCGCTTGTACGCCCCCCGTTAACATCACTTTCACATTTCATTTTAATATACGGAGGACGTAATGAAAAACCTAAAAAAAGTCATTTCGATCATCATTATTATATGCACACTTCTATGTAACACACAAGGTATAACACTTGCAGACACCACTGAAACTTCAACAGAACAATCAACACAACAAACAACAAAAACAAATGATGCAATAACGGTAGAAGATATACTGGCAGGAGTAGCTACATGGGCAGATATCTACACCGGCATTGATACCGATACTGTTCCCGATGCCGTAGGAATAGAAGCGGCTCTGTCCAAAATGCACTCAGAACGCCTCTATGGAGAAGAAACCGGACTGAATGAGGTTCGTTTTCGCAACATAGACGGAAGTACGACAGTCTACATCTTTGACTATCCTGTAAAATATGTAGACGAGTACGGAGTTACATGTGATGTTAAGCTCGAAATTGCCGACACACAATTAATGCAAGCTCCGTATTCTAACTCTGCCGGCAATGCAGTAACGACATTTTCGCGTAACATATCTGATGGTATCAGCTTGACGGATAATGAGGTATCCGTTACATTGCTCCCTATTCTACCTACAGTTTCATCATCCTCCACGTCAATTGCAGCTTCACCCGACAACATCACAACCGGTTCCACCGTAAAAAGAGTAAATAACAAAACGGTTGCATACACATACGATGACAAAACAACAATAGAATATGAACTGACATATACGGGTTTCAAGGAAGATATTGTTGTAAGTGAATACACAGGGCAAACCGAATATGCTTTTACACTTGTTACAAACGGACTGTTTTTGTCAGAAAAAAACGGTAGCTTTAATCTCTACGACGAGAATGGAAATATCAAAGCTATGCTCGGAGATATTATCATATTCACCGCTGACGAAAAGAACAATACTCTTGGCAGCATGACCGCCCAAACAATAAAGTCCGGAGAGAAATATCTACTGACCATTCATGTTGATGCAGAGTTTCTTTCTGACGAAAAAACAAAATACCCTATTCGTATAGACCCCACGATAGAAATAAACTATGATGATTACGGAAGCTCAGCTATTGAGGACGTTACAATAAACAGTATAGATACGATATCCGGTACCTCCGCCACTCTCGGAGTAGGTAAATACGGTGACGATAATTCTGTGTCGAGAATATTGATGAAGTTCCCCGGACTCGACCTAAGCACAATACCTTCGGCAGCTCATATCGAAAGTGCCAAAGTAGAAATACGCGACCTGATGTGTCAGGAGCAAAGATTGGGCGTTTATTGTCATGCTTTTACAGGTTACAATTGGTCTGAGAGCACTGCAAATTGGAGTAATGTTTCACCCGACAGCTACGCAGCCGGATATTCATTCAATAATATTTCATACGACGACGGAAAAAACCAGACAGTTGCACACCGTTATGTTTTTAATATCTCAAATGCTGTCATAGGATGGAAAAACGGCAACTATTATCAAAACAAGGGAATAATTTTCAAAGCAAGTGCAGCAGATGAAGCTAACATAGCACATAATTACAAAACTTTCGCTTCTTATAACCGTTCGGATTACAAACCTACCTTTTCCATGACATATAGAGACAACTGGGACTCAATCCTCGATGATGATACATACTATATCAACAACGAGCTGACAGGAAAGTATATTTATAACGACACAGGATACGCATATCCCGGATCAGGACTGATAGCTGATTTCGATAATACTATATGTTGGGAAGTTCTCAATTACACTGATGGCGTAGCAATTCGTTCCCTTGTCGAGCCCACAAAATATCTCGGTATTTGGTTCGGAGATACACCGACTATAGAACTATACTCTGTACACAATTCCACAGTTCCTGCAGAATGTATGTGGAATATTGAATACGGCAGTAACAGAGGAATTCTGATTAGTTATTCTGACGTTGACTACGGTGCCATGTATCTATGTTCATCCAACAATAATATATTGCTAACAACAGAAATAGGTGAACCTGGCTCAGAATCATACAAATCTTGTACTTGGAGAGTTCCGAGTACAAGTTATCTAGGCGATACCGATTCACATGAAGCAAGAGAATTAAGTGCTAATAGTTACTTCAATAACCAACAAATAACGCTTCCCGAGAGTAAATTTTTCACTCTTCAAAAGCAATATTACAAAGAAATTTGGACTTCGCCTTCGGACTTCACTTTTGCTTGGAGTGGAAACGGTAACATAAAAATAAGTGGATCGTATATATACGCCAATACAAAAGGAGATATAACCGTAACCGCAACACATAAGGTCACAGGAAGAGTTATTACCTTTAACGTTACTGTTAACGCTTTATTAATATATCAATCGGCAGCGACAGAAGAAAAGGATGAATACGATTGCATTGCGGAAGATTTGACCTGCGGAGATCTAACAAAAGATGCTCTTTTAAACAAATCGTCAATATCAGAAAGTGATATCATAGAAAATGCTACTGCATTAAAAAACGAGTGGACTGATCTCTGTTATACTATGACCGAGTCCGGTCTAAGAGATGTAGCTCTTGGTATGATAAACCATTTCATGAACGGTTCAGGCGACAATTATGAAAACGAAACTTTAACAAATGCAGTTCTATCACATAGTAACACACAAAACTATAAAACCGCAGTAGAAAGTTTAACTAAAGAACTCATAACGGAGTATTCAGGCAATATAACCGCATTATCTTATGATGCAACTGACAGATTAAGCAATCCATTACGGAACGCATTGCTGAATAACGGCATAACCCAACCTGTTTATAACAACTATAGTGATGGAGACTTAACAAACGGGCTCGCGTTCTGTCTGCATGACATTTGGGGAAACAAAATCGAAATAACATCATACACGCTTCATCCAGATGATACATATAGTTGTACACTTCTAATTACTCTATACGATCATTTTGGTCTTGACGAGAATGATATACAAAGAGGATTTTGGCAGAATTTGGCTGGTATTTTTATAAATATTCAAGAGAATGATTTTTACCCATGGTATATTTTGCAGCATTATGATTATTTTGAAAATGCACACAAACCATTCGTGACCTTAATACCAATTAGTGTCCACATAAGCGGAACATTAACATAGGAGTGAACATGAAAAGACATATTTACTCAATCATAAAGTATTTATTTCTCCCTTTTGGACTTAACGTTATACTGACATCCTTTCTACTTTGCGTATGGTTAAGTTTAAAATTCAATTGTGACGTGTTTGCCTACACGGTATTTCTCTTGATATTTACAGGCGTAATCATATCTCCTTTATACTTTGCACACAAAAACTCAATGGACCGCCCGTGGCTGTATACCATACTGACGATCATTCTATATGCAGTGTTTAACTGTTGTGTTTATCTATTGTTGATAAAGCCGCAAGAAACAGTTGAGCTTGCTTATATTTTCGAGACGATCATATTTAACGCTTCGGTTATCGGTATAATTATTGCTGACGTTATACAGCAAGGAATACAAAGCCTAAATAAGAAAAAACAAAGAGAGTCGTTACTTATTTTTTCATCTGACAAAAGCAAAACAAAAGCGGCTCAAAAAATCGCACCTTACATCTTCCTTGCTGTATTCATACACATCAGTGCATTATCGCTTATCATTTTAGATCATTTATATAATGTAGATAAATCCATATCATCAATCTTAGTTTACATTTCGATATGGTTTGTAGCACCTGCGTTTTTCTATTCATTGTACTTTGCATACAGACACAGTGTGCAAAACGGTTGGATTCCTTTCGTCGCAACTACAATAACACACCTTGTATGTGTAACGACATGGATAGTGTTCATTGTGGCAACAGACGTCAGCAGTCGCGAACGCAATATGCTGTTATTCTATATCATTCCTCTTTCCGTTTTAATTATTATCATTGATCTGATCATTACTTTGAGAATACAAAAAAGCAATACATCATAATTCAGAAGTTGGATAGATCAAAAATCGAAGGCAAAGATGAAAAAAAGAATTCCGAAACATCCTATGGTTTATTATCTGTTTTGCTTTAGCAATAAATTAGTATTCGAAGCCCCTCATCGAAAGTTGTTTTTCTTTTTCCCTGCACAGAAAAAGCACAAATTTGTCAACTATGCACATTTGACAGTTTATGCAAATCCGAGCAAAGACAGCTTTTCCGAGCAAACAAAAGATGAAATACATCGGATCTTTTTGGATACGCTCATAGAGCATAGAATCGAGCTTGAGTATCCACGGATACTCTCGGAAGAGGAAATAAGCTTCTATGGATTTCAAAACAAGCCGAAAAGCGAATGGAACAAAGATGTGATAATCCCCGATTCCGATGCGGCGGAAAACGTTTTCCGAGTTGAACTTGAAGACTTTGAGTCATTAGCGGTTTATCATGTTCTGTCAAATTTTTGCAAAGCCTTGTGCAGAAACAAAACACTTGCTCACTATAACGCCCGCGTATATTGCGGTTGGGACGATAAGCTCAAAATAATGCGTCACATTATAACAGTGCATTCATATCCCCACAGAACCGTACTTATCCAGCTTTCACATACAGGAGGATTAAAGGACGAGCTGTACGAGATGGTCAAAAAGCACGACAAATGCGACGTTCTGACAAAAAAACACCTACTCTCCGAGGTTTGTTGTTTGGGGTGAGCTTTCCAAAGAAGAATAGTTCGGTCTGTTGCAAAATTGACAAAACAATGCTGCCTCAGATGCGGAAACCGCATCTGAGGCAGCATTGTTACTATGACACCTCTCGCATATTTGCATGGGCTTTTTAATTATTTAGTATTATTTTTTACAAAAAGCGTATAGGCATCTAACGCATTTTGACACATCAGAACAAAAATGGTATTTACAATCCGCTCTTAGGGGTGCGTGGCAGCTCCCCGGTCACTTTTTTGTAGATCTTATAAAAATGGGAAGTATCGTAAAAGCCGAGTGTTTCAGCTATCATCTCAGTGGTCCACAGAGATGAGGTGAGCAGCTCTTTTGACTTTTCAATTCTCAAACGGTTACGCCAGTCCGCAGGAGATACACCGCCGGAAAACGCTTTAAACCTGGTACGGAAATAACTCTCCGAAAGAAAGCACATAGCGGCAAGCTCACCGATAGACGTATTCTCTCCGAGATTGTTTTCTATATGTTTGACCGCAGGCAACAGAGAGGAAAAACCTTCGGGAATTGGACTGGACTCCATGATATGTGCCCCCATGCTCGAGAGTATCTCATACAGGGCAGCTTTGATATTGCAAATGTTGGAGGTCAGAGACAGGTAAGAATCAAACACGCGTGTAAACAGCTTTCTTACATTGCCGGATTTGTCGTCTCTCCATACCATATATTTTTCCTTTATTATTATCTCTTCGCCGCTGTCATCAAGGAGTTTGAACTTTATACAAGCGGTATGTCCCATTCCCTTGCCGCAATCAAGGACCGTATGAGAAACATAAGGTGCCCCCTGAGATATAAATATTATCTCAGACGGCTCGAGCAAAAATAACGGAGAGCTGTCCTGATGCTCTTTTATTTCCCTCTTTCCCTCGATAGTATATGACAGCACATTCTCAAGTCTGCCATCCTCGTGGTGGAGATTCAGATTGCCGTCTTTCCAGTATTGTTCAACTGCAGATACCGATGTGACATTCACACTTGTGTGCATCAGTTCATCAAAGGTTATCTCTCTCATATCCGCCTCCAAAAAAGTCGTTTTTTACAATTTTATGAGTTGCAATGTACATTGTAATACATTTTCGGATAAATTACAATATGTATAGTGAAAATTTAGAATGAAACAAGTATGCATAGTTTTTATTAAACAGAAAGGACAGGTTATGTTAAACTACAAGCTGAAGGTAGGTCTCGTTCCTCTTCGCCGTGACGTAACTCCCCGCCCCGGTATCTTTAACTGGGAAATTGCTGAAGCACGCGGACGCGAGATCACCGACTACATCAAGGCAAATTATGCTACCGAGGACACCGAGTTTGTTGATATCATTGGAGTAAATCCCGTAAACACCATGATAAACGAGTCTGATGCAGAGTGGATATGCAATCACTTCAAGGCAGAGGGCGTTGACTGTGTGCTGTTCATCAATGCAAACTTCGGAAACGAAGAAGCTATCGCTTACGTAGCTGACAAGATGAGCTGCCCCGTATGTATCTGGGCTCCTCTTGACGAGAGAATAGATGCAGACGGAATGAGATACACAGACTCCCAGTGCGGCGTATTCGGTGCATCGAGACTCCTGCAAAGACTGAACATCCCCTTCTCTCATATCGAAACCAGCAAAGTAGGCAGTGACGAGTTTAACCGTGACTTTGAAAAGTTCCTTAACGTATCTTGCATGGTCAAGAACTTCAAAGGGATACGAATCGGTGTCGTAGGACTCCGTCCGAAGCCTTTCACATCCGTAATATTCAACGAAGGAGAGCTGATGCAGAAATTCGGCATCAGATGCATCCCGATCAACCTCGCTGTCATAATAGACAAGTACAACAAGATCCTTGAAGAGAGAAAAACTGAGCTCGCCGAAGGAGCCAAGCTGCTGTCGTCAAGATATGAGATGGATGATCTCACCCCTCCTCTGCTCGAGAAGGTTTACGCATTTGTTCTTCTCTACATAGACCTCACAGAAGAGTACAAGCTTGACGCGATCTCAGCTGAGTGCTGGACCGCGATGCAGCTCGCCGTCGGTGCTATGCCATGTACCGCATACAGCGTACTGGCTGACATGGGTTACATCATTTCATGCGAGTCGGACATGCACGCTTGTATCACGATGGTTCTTCTCAGATGTGCATCCAGAGGAAAAAAGGTTCCCTTCCTCGGTGAGTTTACCATTCGCCATCCCGAAAATAAGAACTCGGAGCTTCTCTGGCACTGCGGACCGTTTGCTTATTCTCTGCACGACGAAACAGTACCTCCAAAGAACGTAAACATGCGTCAATGGTTCAAAGTCAAAGACGGAAAATACACTATCAGCCGCCTCGACCAGGAAAACGGCAACTACTCTATCCTCAACGGAAACATCAAGTCCTGCGACGGTCCTTATACCTTCGGTACTTATCTGTGGGCTGAGTTTGACTCACTCAAAAAGTGGGAGGACAAGCTCATAGACGGTCCGTACATTCATCACATGGTTGAGATCGAAGGCGACTACACCGACGAGATCGCAGAGTTCTGCAAGTACTATCCGGGCATCGCAAACGACGCGATGTGATCCAAACACGTTTTTAATAATAAATAAAATACATCAAACTAAAGGAGAAAGAAAAAATGACTGATTTTCTTTTTGACATGATCCTTACCGAACTGGAAGATGCGGTAGGACGCGAAAACTGCTCAACTCGTGAAGTTGACAAAATGACACACGGTGTTGACTACTACTGGCTCTCTCGTATGTGGTCCGACAGAGGACTGCGTATGCCTGAAGCTGAGTACATAGTATCCCCTAAGGATGCAAAGGAAGTAAGTGCTGTACTCAAGATAGCAAACTACTACAAGATCCCTGTTACCACCTGGGGTGCCGGCGGCGGAACTCAGGGAGGTGCTATCCCTGTATGCGGCGGTATCCTTCTCGATACCAAGAGAATGAACAAGATCTATGATGTTAACACCGAGGGAATGTACATCGAGTGCGGCACCGGTGCTATCTACAAGCACATCGAGTGGGCTGCAAACGAGGTAGGTAAGGCAACCATGCACTACCCTTCATCTCTCACTTGCTCAACTGTAGGAGGATTTCTGGCTCACAGAGGTATAGGTGTCGTTTCTACCAAGTACGGAAAGATAGACGACATGGTACTCCAGATGGAGGTCGTTCTGCCTAACGGCGATATCATCGAGACCTCTCCCGCACCTAAGCACGCTGCAGGTCCCGACCTCAACCAGATCTTCATCGGAAGTGAAGGTACTCTCGGCGTCATGACAAAGGCACAGATGAGAATCTACGACATGCCTGAGGAAAGACGCTTCCGTGGATTCCTCTTCAAGGATATGACAGGTGCATTCCAGGCTGCAAGAGAGCTTCTTCAGAAGTTCAAGCCCTCCGTCATGCGTCTCTACGACCCTGCCGAGACTGCTTCTCTTATCAAGAAGATAGTCGGAGTAGAGCGTGAAGGTGCATTTATGAACGTTGCATACGAGGGCGTTTCTGAGATGGTAGAGCTGGAAGAAAAGATCCTGCTCGAGACCTTTGCTAAGTACGGTGCTGAGGACCTTGGCTCTGAGTACGGCAAGAAGTGGTGGGAGGAGAAGATCACATTCTTCTATCCCGGTCACATGATGGACCTTCCTCAGATGTTCGGTACCATGGACACCATCGCTCCGTTCGGCAAGATCGAAAAGATCTACTGGGCAATGAAGGAAGCTATTGAGACAAACTTCCCGATGGCTAAGTTTATCGCTCACTTCTCTCACTGGTATGAGTGGGGTGCAATGGTATATGACCGCTTTATCGTTGACAATCCTCCAAAGGATCCTCACGAGGCACTCAGACTCCATCAGGCTATCTGGACCTGCGGTGTAAGAACAGCCCTCGCTAACGGCGGTGTTGTAAACGACCACCACGGTGTAGGTATCAAGCTCGGACGCCTCATGAAGGAGCAGTACGGTCCTGCAATGCAGGTATTCACCGGTATTAAGCGTGAGCTTGACCCCAACGGCATAATGAACCCCTTCAAGCTCGGTCTTTAATAGATTTTTATGGAGGTATAGAAAATGAATTTTTCACAGAATGCTAAACATATTATAGATAACTGCCGTTTCTGCTGGATGTGCCATCACATCTGCCCTGTAGGAAATGCAACCGGCCAGGAGAGAAACACTGCCAGAGCAAGAGCTCTCGTACTTTCTCTTGTTAACAGAGATGCGGCTGAGCTCACTCCCGACATCATTGATAACATGTACGAGTGTACCCTCTGCGGCGGTTGTACCGCTGACTGCTGCACAGGATTTGATCCTATAGTATTTGTCAAGGAAGTAAGAGCTAACGCTGCACTCGAGGGCAAAACTCCCGAGTACATCAACGCCCTTCTCGACAACTACGATGCTAAGGGCAACATCTACGGCAAGGACATGTGCTCATGCCTCGCTGAAGTTATAGCTGCAAACGAGAAAAAGTCGGATACACTTTTCTTCCTCGGAGCTGATGCAAGATACCTCATGTGCGAAAATGCAAAAGAGGCAATTGAGCTTCTCAAAGTAGCAGGTACTGACTTTACCGTTCTCTCAAATGAGCCCGATTCCGGCTACTCATTCGACACTCTCGTAGGTGCGGTAGAAGAGACCAGAGCTATCATGGCAGAGACAGCAAAGACTCTTAACAACTATAAGACCGTAGTAGTATACGATCCTGCAGATGCAAAGACCTTTGTTCGTCAGTACAAGGAGTGGGGCATAGAGCTCGCATGTGACATTGTTACATACTCCGCATTTGTAGCTGATCTTGTAAAAGCAGGCAAATTCAACATCAAGCCCTGCGAGTGCACTCTTGCATATCAGGATCCCGCTCTGCTCGTTCGTGAGCTTGAAGAGACTCAGCCTGCAAGAGACATTATCGCTGCTTGTGCTAATCTCAAGGACTTCATGCTCTCCGGCAAGGGCACAATGTTCGCAGGTAACCTCATCATGAGCACCTACAACAAGGCATCAATGGATCTTATCGCAAAGCAGAGACTGGCAGAAGCTATGCGTCTCGGAGTTGACGGTGTAGTTTGTGCTTCTGTAAGTGAGTATGCATGCATGAACGAGAACAAGCCCGAGGGACTGAAGGTATTCACTCTCGAACAGCTCATTCTCTCTCACCTTGCTTAAGACATAAATTCACATTCAAAGGAGCAATAGACAATGCTGGTTGAATTTAAAGAAATACTCAAAATGGCAGAGGAAGGCGACTATGCCATTCCCGCATTCAACGTATACAACATGGAGACGGTAATGGCTGTATTCAATGCCGCAGAGGCATGCAAATCCCCCGTCATCATGCAGGTGTACCCCAGACTGATGAAAGAGGAGTGCGGATATTTCCTCGCTCCCTCTATTCTCGCAGCAGCAGCTAAAGCAACCGTACCTGTATGTTTCCATCTTGATCACGGCCCAAGCGAGCTTGAAACCACCCGTTCTATCCGTTACGGTGCTACGGGAATAATGCTCGACGGCTCTGCTCTTCCCTTCGAGGAGAATATCGCACTCACAAAGCGTGTAGTTGATACATGCAAGCACATCGGTGTAGGTGTAGAGGGTGAGCTTGGCCATGTAGGAAGCGTAAACGACTCCTCCATGGAGGAGTTCACCGGTGTTGACGAGGCAAAGGAATTTGTCGAGAAAACCGGAGTTTCCGCTCTTGCAGTCCTGGTCGGCAATGCACACGGACGCTACAAAAAGCCTCCCAAGCTCGATATAGAAAGAGTCGATGCTATCTCGAAAGCAACAAAGACCCCGCTCGTGCTCCACGGCGGCTCGGGTATCCCCGATGAAGCGATCAAAGCTGCTATACATTGCGGCATACGCAAGATCAACTTTGCTACCGATGTTTGCTACACATTTCTTGATGCAGTAGAGGAAATGTTCAAGCTTCCCGAGAGAGTTATCGCTGTCGATAACTTTATGAAGGATCCTATCAAGAAGACTGCCGAATTCTGCATGGAAAAGATCCGTCTCTGCGGAGCCGAGGGAAAGGCATGAGCAAAATAACTGCTATCGGTGCTGTCGTAATGGACACTCTGGTCTCACTTGAGAGCTATCCTACCGAAGATACAAAGGTCAAAGCTCTCAGCACCAAGTCTGCAGGAGGCGGACCGGCGGGAACGGGCATCGTTGCCGCATCAAAGCTTGGAGCCGAGTGTTCGTTTATCGGTAATCTTTCGGATGATGCCGGCGGAGCATTTCTCAAGGCTGACTTTGAAAAATACGGTGTTTCGACAAAATTTATAAAGATCCACCCCGGACGCAGGTCCTTTATATCGCAGATATGGCTCTCCGCAAAAGAAAAGACACGTACTGTCATCTTTGACCGAGGAGATGTTCCCGGAACCGTACTCGACGACTCCCAAAAGGAGGAGATAGCTCAGTGCGATGTTCTGATGGTGGACGGAAATGATCTTGAAGGTGCTATTGAAGCGGCAAAATACGCACATACTGTAGGAACAAAGGTGCTCTACGATGCCGGAGGCAGATACGAAGGTGTCGAAAGACTCCTTCCGCTCGTCGACATACTTATCCCGAGCGAGGAATTTGCTCTCGGTGTAAGCGGCAAGTCTACAGCCGAGGAAGCTGTTGTATGGATGTATAATGAGTATAACGCCCTGGTAGTAGTAGCTACCTGTGGCAAACGCGGCGGTGTTATATACGATGGCAAGCAAGTAAAAAGCTATCCCGCTCTGCCCGCTAAGGTCGTTGACTCAAACGGTGCGGGGGATGTTTTCCATGGGGCATTTGCTTATGCCAGTACCGTTTATGACGATTACTACAAATGCTGTATTTTTTCCAGTGCCGTATCCGCTATCAAATGCATGGGTATAGGTGCCAGAGAGAGCGTACCGGATCTCGGTACAGTACAAAAATACTTAAAGGAGAATGGATATGAATTATAAGAAAAGCTGGAACGGCGATTATGCCAAGAGCGAAATAATCACTAAGAACAATTCCACCCTCGAGATGCTTGAGGTAGATATGGTCAAGCTCCGTGCAGGAGAAGTCAAGAAGTACAATGAGCAGAACAAGGAATACGGTCTTGTAATTCTCGGCGGAAGCTGCTCTGTTGCGGGTGCTGATTTCTCATTTGAGAATATCGGAAAGAGAAAGAACGTATTTGACGGTCCTGCTACCTGCGTATATATCGGAGCAAACACAGCATTCTCTATTGAGGGTGTGAGCGACGAAGTAGTAATATGCGTTGCCAAGTCCCCCTCAGAGAACGCTCACAAGGCTGTCCTCGTAAAGCCCGAGGATGTCATCATCAAGGATCTCGGAAAGCCCGGTTGGGAGAGACAGGCTCACTTCATTCTCGACGAGAGAGTAGAGGCAGACCTCATTTACATAGGCGAAGCATTCGTGCACGGCGGTCAGTGGGCATCCTTCCCTCCTCACAAGCATGACGATGACAACATGCCTACAGAGGGTATTCTCGAGGAG
>JAZNOK010000133.1:0-8277 GCA_045580775.1 Eubacteriales bacterium | reverse complement strand
AGCTACGGGAGCTGCTGCCTTTCCGTCGTCACCGATAAGCTCTGCGAATACTTCATACTCTGTTCCGTTTACGATTACCTTGTACTGTTTCATTTTTTGTTCCTCACTTTTTATATATGTTTTTTTATTTTTTGATCAATCAATAAAACTACACACGTCTGATCGAGTGTATTCTGACCGCATCGCATCCGCTCTCAAGAGCGATGACCGAGCTTATCGCGGCACACAGCTCGCCTCTGTTCTCTACCTTTCTGATAGAGTGTATTCTCACACCGGATGCTCCCGACTCCTCTGCTATCACGGCACTTATTGCCGCACACAGCTCGCCTCTGTTCTCGATCATATCTGCACGCTGTCTTACCGACAGAATGCGTATACGCGAGATATCGCAACCGACATCCTCAGCTATCACGGCACTTACCGCCGCGATGAACTCTCCTCTGTTCTTGAGCTTTGCCTTCACATAATCGGCACGCGGAGGTGTGAGTCCTGCTGTCGGTGCCGAAGCTGATACTGCACATCCGCCCTGTGCTTGTGCGGGATCGCTCTCTTTGGAAGGCTCTTTGCTCTCATGCGGCTCCTGCCCAAATCTGCTGAAGATGCTTCCTGTGATATTGCATATAAAAATTATGCATATCAAAGCAACAAACACCGTAGCTATTCCCAGACCCGCAACGACAAAATCGTTAATCATTGTATTCTCCTTATCTATCGATCACTGCGAAATCGTTACATATACATATCGCCCACGCACAAGCTCCTCCTGTGCCGGACATACTCAGTACCGAAGCCGTCTGCTCCGCTGAAAGATTGCATGCATTTTCCAAAAATACACCATTCTCCCTCATTGTAGATAATACCACTTTGCCCCCTCGGTGTCAAGTGCTTTTCGCGTTTTTTTCTTGTTCAAAAAAATCGTAATTGCACTCCTGCGTTCTGCTCTTCCTATTCATGGACAAGAATGAACAAGCGGTAGGTCGGAGCAGAAAAAAAGCTTTTTTCTATCTTACAGTTCCCGTAGGTTCTCATTTCTTCATCGAACATCAAAAGTATACTAAAATGACCAAAAAACCTCTGTTTCTCATGCATTCTTGTGGCAATTCGATGTATTGACAATAATTACCCCTGTAATGTATAATTATATTGTAACGCATGACTGACGGATACGCGGATCACCGCGGGGAAATGCGAAACAAGATCAGTATATGATATGCCGACCGTCTGGGCAGTTCATTTTCATAACTTTACAGCCGAGGCACAACAGTTATCCTGCTGTTTGCCCGGGCTGCAGCAAAAGGAGAAAAAAGCTATGGAACACAGAAATTGGACAGGTTTTATCGGCGGAGAATGGCAGGACACAATAAATGTCCGCGATTTCATTGTCAAAAACTACACTGAATACCGCGGAGATGCGGACTTTTTGTCAGGTGCCACCGACCGTACAAACGAGCTGATGAAAAAAGTCAATCTGCTCTTTACACTTGAGCGTCAGTACGGCGGAGTTCTTGACATTGACACAGATACCGTATCCTCCCTCACAAGCTACGCTCCCGGGTATATCGACAAACAAAACGAGCTCATAGTCGGTCTGCAGACCAACCGTCCGCTCAAAAGAGGTGTAAATCCTTTCGGCGGTATCAGAATGGCAAGACAAGCTTGTGAAGCTTACGGCTACAAGCTGGGCAACAAGATAGAGACGGAATTTCAGTTCCGTACCACTCACAACGACGGTGTTTTCCGTGCTTACACCGACGAGATGAGAGCAGCGAGAAAGAGCCACGTTATCACAGGTCTTCCCGATGCTTACGGCAGGGGCAGGATCATCGGCGACTACCGCAGAGTTGCTCTCTACGGTATCGACCGTCTCATAGAAGAAAAGAAAAAGGACAAGGACGCTTTGGCTGATGCGGCATTCTACACAGAAACCATCAGACTCGACGAGGAGCTTTTCAGACAGATCAAGTTCTTGGGCCTGATGAAAGAAATGGCAGAAATGTACGGCTATGACATTTCTCAGCCTGCCGCAAACGCAAGAGAAGCCATCCAATGGACCTACTTTGCATATCTGGCGGCGATCAAAGAACAAAACGGTGCGGCTATGTCACTTGGACGTGTGAGCACATTCTTTGATATATACATAGAGCGAGACATCAAAGCGGGCATCCTCACAGAGCAAGGTGCTCAGGAGCTGTTTGACGATTTTGTCATCAAGCTTCGAATGGCCCGTCATCTGAGAACTCCAGAATACAACGAGCTTTTCGGCGGAGATCCTATGTGGATCACCGAAGCTGTCGGAGGAATGGGAGAGGACGGAAGAACACTCGTCACAAAGTCGAGCTACCGCATTCTCAACACCCTCTACACCCTCGGATCATCACCCGAACCCAACCTCACCGTGCTTTGGTCAAACGATCTTCCCGAGCACTTCAAGCGTTTCTGTGCAAAGGTCTCCGTAGACACAGACTCCATCCAGTACGAAAACGACGATCTTATGCGTCCGATCTACGGTGATGATTACGCTATAGCTTGCTGTGTTTCCGCCATGAAGGTAGGAAAGCAGATGCAGTTCTTCGGTGCCAGATGCAACCTGGCAAAGCTGCTTCTTATCGCTATCAACGGCGGATACGACACCACAAGCGGCATAAAGATCGGTCCTCAGATGGAACCCATGGCCAAAGAAAAGCTTGATTATGACGAGGTCATGGAGAGATTTGACACTTATATTACATGGGTATCGCATCTGTATGTAAACACGATGAACATCATCCACTACATGCATGACAAATATGCCTATGAAAAATCCCAGATGGCACTGCATGATACCGATGTAGGCAGATTTATGGCATTCGGCATCGCGGGACTGTCAGTCGTAGCAGACTCGCTTAGTGCTATCAAGTACGCAAACGTAAAACCGATACTGAATGCTGACGGGTATGTGGTAGACTACGAGACGACAGGAGACTTCCCCAAATACGGCAACGACGATGACCGCGTTGACCTGATCGCTCGCAACATGTCTCACAGGGTCATTACCGAGCTGAGAAAGACACCTGCGTACAGACACGCAGAACACACCCTCTCTGTGCTTACGATCACATCGAACGTAATGTACGGAAAGCATACAGGAGCTACTCCCGACGGCCGTGAGGCACGTGCAGCATTTGCTCCGGGAGCAAATCCCATGCACAACAGAGAGGAAAACGGTGCTTTGGCTTCTCTGAACTCCGTAGCCAAGATAAGCTACGATGACTGCCGCGACGGTATTTCAAACACCTTCTCTATCACTCCCGAAGCTTTGGGAAGAAATGCCGAGGAGCGTGTAGACAACCTTGTAAACATTCTTGACGGTTATTTCAAGAAAAATGCACACCATATAAATGTTAACGTTCTCAACCGCGAAACTCTCATGGCAGCTTATGAGAACCCCGAAGCATACCCCAATCTTACCATAAGAGTTTCCGGATATGCTGTCAATTTCAACAAGCTCTCAAGAGAACAGCAGAGAGAGGTTATCAGCCGTACCTTCCATGAGGTAATGTAAAATGCCCTCGACTGAACAGGCATTCGGAAACGTACACTCCATCCAGACTCTCGGTACGCTCGACGGCCCCGGAGTCAGATTTGTGGTTTTCATGCAGGGATGCAATCTCAGATGCGGTTGCTGTCACAACCCCGAAACATGGGAGCTACGCGGCGGCAGTCTGTACACGGCAGAAATGCTGGTAAAAAAAGCTCTCAGATACGAGCCGTACTTCGGTGCTAAGGGCGGCGTTACTTTGACAGGCGGCGAGCCGCTGGTACAGGCTGAGTTTGCTTATGATTTTTTTGCAAAAAGCCGCCGGGCAGGCATGGACACCTGCCTTGACACATCCGGCAGTATTTTGAATGACAAGATAAAAAAGCTCCTATCGGTAACAGACAGGGTAATGCTCGATATCAAATACGCGACAGACGAGCTTTACCGTGAGCATGTTGGGTGCTCTATCAATGCCCCTCTGGAATTTCTCGCTTATCTTGACAGCATACACCTGCCGACAACGATCCGTCAGGTAGTGATACCTACACTCAATGACGGAGAGGATAATACAGCCTTTCTGCGTGAACTTATATCCGTATACAGATGCATAGACAAGGTGGAGCTTTTACCTTTCAAAAAGCTGTGTACCGTCAAGTATGAGTCGATGGGGATCCCCTTCCCGTTTGAAAAATACAGATCTCCCACGGTCTACGAGGTAGTAGACCTCGAAAAAGAACTCAATTCTCTGATAGCTTCAAGAGGACTGCAAGGCATCTCACAGCAATGAATATCCAATGAAGCTCTACGGTATAAACTTCAACACACAAAAAACGATCCCGAAAAGACTTTTTCGCTCTTTTCAGGATCGTTTTATTTTTTCATGAGTCTGATCTGTCCTACAACAGCCTCACCGATCACTCATGCCTGCGAGTTTTCTGAATGATGCAATAAGATCACGGTTGTTGCCTTTTTCGTCTTCTGATGTCCGTTTGATTGCAGATAGATCAGGAGATAATATATTGGCTGAAACTAACTATCCCGAACCGTCGTTTGCTTTTACTCTTTTTAATGAAAGTGTTGCTGCAGATCAATATAATAATATCGCACAATAGATGAATAAGAAAACTTTCCGTGTGCAATAATAGTTATGCGGAAACGCAATATAAAAAAGAGGGTATCATGATGCAGAACAACAACCAGAACCAAAATCAGCAGAACCAGCAGAACAAGAACAGCAATCAAAATCAGCAGAACAATCAGAATCAGAACAACAACCAGAGATAACTCTGCTACCCCCGCTTTTGCGGGGTACATACGTCAGGTCCTGCCGCTGCATAGAGCATTCTGAGTATAGCGAAGAATGTGAGTGAGAGATGACAATAACATTTCTTTGTGCTCGCCCTCAGATCCTTCGGTCGCATCCGCTCCCTCGAGGATGACAGGGCGGGATGGAGCATCGTCTATTTTCCCGCGTCAAGTTGACCGGAAAGCAAAGCATCAATACCTTGTCTGAGCAGTGCAGCTGTGTTTTCGACTGTACATGGCAAAGTGTAACTTTGTGAAAAATAATATTTACGCATTTTCCCAAGGCACCAAAAAGGGGGATAGTGTCCCGAAAAAGAGACACTATCCCCTGAAATATTATTGTTTTTCCCCGTTTTTACCGGTTCGATCATTTTGATCACACCGTAAACATCAGCTCGCCGTAAGTGGGAACAGGCCAATACTCGGCAGAGGTCAGCTTTTCCATTCCGTCGACATAGGCACGGAGTTTATCCATGATCGGAATGATAACGCGGTTATATTCCATCGCCATCTCCTCGCCCTCGTGCTTTATACTGGCTACCCATACAGCCTTCTCAAGCTCCCCGACAGTCCTATAGGCATTGTCATTGAGAGCGGAAAGTTTGGTTACTATATCAAGCTCGGTCTCACAGCACACCTCAGGGAATGCTGTCTTTCTGCTACATACGCTATCAGAGAGCACACCGATATATTTGCTGACCGCAGGTACTATATCACGGCGGACCATCTCAACCATAGTCATAGCTTCTATGTTTATGGTCTTTGAATAGTTCTCGAACATTATCTCCTCACGCGAACGAAGCTCTGTTTCGTTCATAACTGCGTGAGTCCTGAAAAGCTCGATATTCTTCTTCTGCGTGAGCGTGCTGAAAGCATCAACGCAACTCTTCATATTGAGAAGTCCTCTTTGTGCCGCTTCTCTTTCCCACTGCTCCGAATAACCGTTTCCGTCAAAGATAATACGCTTGTGCTCGGTGAAGGTATCCTTGATAATAGAAGCGACCGCAGCATTAAACACCTCGCCTGTCGTTCCCTCGAGCTTGTTGGCAAAAACTCTGAACGACTCAGCTACTGCGGTATTGAGCACGACGTTGGGCATGGCAATATTTTGACTCGAGCCCACCATACGGAACTCAAACTTGTTTCCTGTAAAGGCAAAGGGACTTGTACGGTTTCGGTCTGTTGCATCCTTACGCAGATTTGGTACAGATGGAATGCCGAGATCCATCATCGTTCTTCCGTGCTCTTTGTATGAGGTACCGTCGATAATAGACTGAATAAGCTCCTCCAGATCCTCCCCTACAAACATAGAAACAATAGCAGGCGGTGCCTCATGTGCACCGAGACGGTGATCGTTTCCTGCATAGGCAACCGACATACGCATCAGATCCTGATAGTCGTCTACCGCCTTTACAACAGCGGCAAGCAAAAGCAGGAATTTTGCATTCTCATGCGGGGTCTTTCCCGGATCGAGAAGATTTTTCCCCTCATCGGTGGTAAGCGACCAGTTGTTGTGTTTTCCGCTTCCGTTAACTCCGTCAAACGGTTTTTCATGGAGAAGGCAGATCAGTCCATGACGCTCGGCAACCTTCTTTGCGTATTCCATGACCAGCAGATTCTGATCTACCGCCATATTGGTAGTGCCGAATATCGGAGCAAGCTCATGCTGAGCCGGAGCTGCCTCGTTGTGTTTTGTCTTTGAGTTTATTCCGAGCTTCCACAATTCATCATCGAGCTCTGCCATAAACTCCGCTATTCTGGGACGCAAAGGTCCGAAATAATGATCCTCCAGCTCTTGTCCCTTGGGTGCGGGAGAGCCAAAGAGCGTTCTTCCTGTGTACTTGAGATCTTTTCTTTTCTCGTACATCTTCTTGTCTATTATAAAGTACTCCTGCTCTGCTCCGACGGTAGGAGCTACACGCGTAGTCTCCGTATCTCCAAACAGGCGGAGAATACGCAGAGCCTGAGTGTTGATCGCTTCCATTGAACGCAAAAGAGGGGTCTTTGTATCCAGAGCCTCTCCGGTATAGGAGCAAAATGCCGTAGGAATATACAGCGAGCCGTCTTTGACAAAGGCGTATGATGCAGGATCCCATGCCGTGTATCCGCGTGCCTCAAATGTCGCACGCAATCCTCCTGACGGGAAGGATGAAGCATCCGACTCTCCTTTGATCAGTTCCTTGCCCGAGAACTCCATAATAACTCTGCAATTGCCTACAGGAGATATGAATGAATCGTGCTTTTCCGCGGTTACACCCGTCAAAGGCTGAAACCAATGTGTGTAATGTGTAGCCCCCTTCTCTATTGCCCACTCTTTCATAGCGGTGGCGACATACCCGGCTATCGAGGGATCGATAGGTCTGCCTACGGCTATGGTCTTTGTAAGGGATTTATAGACATCCTTTGGCAGGCGGTCACGCATCACGTCATCATTAAACACCGCACTGCCGAAAAATTCGGGAATCTTTGCCATATAAAGATACTTCCTTCCGTTATCCGAGCCGTGAGATCAAAGTGCACGGTCTCGTTGTAAAAACCGATATGATATACGGTATATATTTTACTATCACACTCATATTTTGTCAATATTTTTTTGCTCATAGAGCTCTACTTTGTATTGTGTAACAAAAAATGCAAAAAAATAAGAAAAACACTGTAACCTTTTGGAAATATGAGGTATTAACTCTTGTGTAAGAAAAAAATCAAGCATCCGTGTGCCCGTTATTTGTCAGCGGGCTTGCGGTGAAGAATACTTTTTTGAAAAATTATCGGAGGTAATCATGTCAAATTACGTTATACTCACTGACTCATCATGTGACTTTACTCCCGAGCTTGCACGCGAGACCGGAGTCAAGATACTGTCGCTGTCATTTCTTCTCGACGGACGCTCATACAAAAATGATGTCGAGGGCTCTGACATTCCGTTTGATGCGTTTTACGCTCAGCTCAGAGATAAAAAAGATGTCAAGACCTCTGCTGTAAATCAGGAGGCGTTTCGTGTGTTCATGAAGACCGAGCTTGATGCAGGAAACGACATCCTGTATATCGGCTTTTCCTCAGGTCTCAGTGCCACATACAACGCAGGTTCGATCGTTTGCCGTGAGCTCTCCGAGGAGTATCCGGAGCGTAAGGTATACTCGGTAGACTCGCTCTGTGCTTCTCTCGGACAGGGGCTGCTCGTTTATCTTGCGGCAAAAATGCAGCAATCGGGTGCCGACATCGAACAAGTACGCGACTGGTGCGAAAAGATAAGACTCAATGTATGTCATCAGTTCACGGTCGACGATCTGATGTTCCTGAAACGCGGCGGCAGAGTCAGTGCCGTCACAGCAGTCGCAGGAACTATGCTCAACATAAAACCCGTCCTCCATGTAGACAACGAAGGACACCTCATCAACATAGCAAAATCCCGCGGCAGACGTGCTTCCATCCACGCTCTCTTCGACAAGATGAAG
>JAZNOK010000132.1:0-9783 GCA_045580775.1 Eubacteriales bacterium | reverse complement strand
TCGGTAAGAAGCATCACAAGGCGGTCGATACCGAAGCCGAGACCTCCGGTGGGAGCAAGACCGTACTCAAGGGCGGTGACATAGTCGTAGTCTACCTGTGCCTTGGTATCGGGATCCTGTGCCTTTTTGAGTGCTACCTGATACTCAAATCTCTCCTTCTGATCTATGGGATCATTGAGCTCGCTGAAAGCATTACCGTACTCGGTGCAGTTGATAAAATACTCAAAACGTTCGGTAAACGCAGGCTCGGTGGGTTTACGCTTAGCGAGGGGACTATTCTCTACAGGGTAATCATAAATAAATGTAGGCTGAATGAGCTTGTCCTCTACATAAGCATCAAACAACTCAATCAAGACTGTTCCCTTAGTCGCATCAGCCGGAACCTCAACATGCTTTTCCTTGGCTACGGCTCTTGCTTGCTCATCAGACTCCCAATCATAATAGTCAACGCCTGCGTACTTCTTGACAGCTTCCGCCATGGTGAGTCTCTCCCACTTGCCCATGTCGATCTCAATTCCCTGATAGGTTATCTTCTCAGAGCCGCATATCTTGACAGCAAGCAGCTTGTAGAGTTCTTCAACAAGATCCATCATACCCTTGTAGTCTGTGTACGCCTGGTAAAGCTCAATAGTTGTAAACTCGGGGTTATGTTTTGTATCCATACCCTCATTTCTGAAGATACGTCCTACCTCATATACACGGTTCATTCCGCCGACGATAAGTCTCTTGAGGTATAGCTCGGTCTCAATACGGAGATACATATCCATATCAAGTGTGTTATGATGTGTGATAAAGGGTCTTGCAGTAGCTCCAATCTCAAACGGAGTAAGTATAGGAGTATCTACCTCCAAAAAGCCCTTGGAGTCAAGGTAAGAACGGATCTCCTTTAGAATGAGACTTCTCTTGACAAATGTATCCTTAACCTCGGGATTTACTATCAGGTCAACATATCTCTGACGGTATCTGGTATCTGTATCCTTGAGTCCGTGGAACTTCTCAGGGAGAGGAAGCAGGGACTTTGCAAGCAGAACGATAGAAGAAGCATGAATAGAAACCTCACCTGTCTGAGTCTTGAAGACCTTACCTCTGACTCCGACGATATCACCTACATCCCACTTCTTAAAATCTGCATACTCATCAACTCCGACATCATCTCTGCGTACATAAAGCTGGATCTTGCCTTCTCCATCCTCGAGTCCCGCAAACGATGCCTTACCCATAACACGGCGGCTCATTATTCTGCCGGCTACAGATACTTCCTTGTCCTCGTATTCCTCGTAATTTTCCTTTATCACGCGGCTTACCGCATCAACATCATACTTTGTTATTTCAAAAGGGTTCTTTCCTGCATCGACGAGAGCCTTGAGCTTTTCTCTTCTGACGGCAAGTTCATTTGTAGAATTAGTCTGTACGTTATTGTTGTTATTCTCGTTGCTCATTTTTTATTCCTCTTAAATTGTGCGTTATCTGCGTGTTACATCAAGAATCTTGAGGACTCTTGTGCCGTTGGCTGTCTCTACCTCTACCTCGTCTCCTTTGTGCTTGCTCATAAGAGCCGCACCTACGGGAGAAACGTCAGATATCTTGTGCTCCAGGGCATTTACCTCATTGGAACCTACGATGCTGTAGGTGATCTCCTTGCCCTTTGTAAGATCTTTCACCTTTACAACTGAGCCCATTCCAACCTTTGATGAATCAAGCTCGTTATCATCCATAACGGTAGTGTGCAAAATAATATACTCAAGCTCGGTAATTCTTGCCTCTACCTTTGCTTGCTCGTTCTTTGCCTCATCATACTCGGAGTTCTCGGAAAGGTCTCCGAAGGAACGTGCAAGAGCGAGGTCCTGCTTTACCTCCTGGCGTCTGACGTTTTTTAGAAATTCAAGTTCGTCTTTAAGTGCCTTGAAGCCTTCTTCTGTATTAAAAAACTGTTTTGCTGCCATTTCTGTATT
Source organism: Eubacteriales bacterium (assembly GCA_045580775.1). Taxonomy (GTDB): domain Bacteria; phylum Bacillota; class Clostridia; order Oscillospirales; family CAG-272; genus JAZMZS01. The sequence continues at coordinate 7,831 of JAZNOK010000132.1, read as the reverse complement.
CTCCTCTATTTAGTGTAAAATTTTATTATCTCTGTTACTGTGCACTAAGTCCCAGTGCCGCGACCGCTTCTCTGAGCTGATTGTCGTTTTCGTCTGTGTATTTATTAAGATTGATATTCTTTATTTGCTCTGATATCTCGCATTCGATGTCAGGAGTGACACCGACTCCGTGATAATTGTCAGAGAAAGGAGGCAGATAATAAGCCACCGTCATCGACACGGCAGAACCGTCAGACAACTCCATCATCGACTGCATTGTGCCCTTGCCGTAAGTACGGGTACCTATCAGCTTTGCCTTTCCGTAATCCTGCAGAGCCGAGCAAAACAGCTCTCCTGCACTTGCCGTAGAACTGTTACACAGTACCGCCATCGGAGCTGTGATACATGCGGCGTCAGACCCCATCTGTACGTTGTTCTGGGAATTTTTGTACTGTATTCTAATGATAGGCCCTTCGGGTAGCAGCATGTCAAGTATCGACACTATGGTGTTGAGCTCCCCGCCCGGGTTTGACCTCACATCAAACACATAAGCTTCTGCTCCCATTGTCTTTGCTTTATCCATGGCCCCTTTGAACTGGTCAAGTGTTACCTTCTCAAACTGAGTTATTCTGATGACTGCCACACGGCTGTCATACTCATACATGTGAAGCTGCACCGTCTCGTTTGTGACATCTGCCCGCTCCACCGAAAATTCTATCTGCTCGCCCTCGCGGAAAATGACAAACTTTGCATGAGTGCCTTCTTCTCCCTTTATAAACTCTATAGCCCTATAGTAGCCAAGTTCGCTGACACTCTGTCTGTCCTCTCCTGTACCTACGTGGGTAATTATATCTCCCGGGAGGATACCCGCCTTCTCGGCAGGTGAGTCTGCAAACACGGATACTATCTCCAGTCCTCCTGTGTCTGTGCTATATATGACAGAAACTCCGATCCCCTTGAAATTGCCGTTTATATTACCGAGAAAGTCATCAACCTCATCAGAGCTGATATAATTCCCGAAAGTATCTCCCGCCCCCGCAATAAAGGATGTAACAAGATACTCTTCAATTGTCTGCGAATCTATCTCTCCGGGGAAAAAGGCAGCATATTTTGCCGCTATTTCCTTAAGCTTTGCAAGAGTAGCAGCGTCTATCAAGCTGTCGCTCTCAACTGCATCATTCGACTTGTCGGATGAACCTGAAAACAATCTGTCATAACCGTCGGTCATTATCATAGTCATCTGAAAAGTCAGCACTGACGCAAGTGCTACCAACAGCACTGTAAGATATACCGGATTTTTCTTTGTCATTTTGTGTTCCTTACAAATAAACCGAAAAATTATTTTTCATCCCCGCTCAAGCAGGGATGAAATGTATGATGTTCGCAATCAATCGTAATATATAAGATTGCTCGGACGCGACAGGTAATACTCTCCGTTTTTATCCTTTGTAGTAAGCGGATTCTTGTAGTTTCCGCTCAGACGGAGTTCAAGATGAAGGTGAGGCCCCTCACTCCACCCCGTATTGCCGCTTACGCCTATGTACTGACCTGTGCTGACAGTATCGCCCTTTTTCACACCCAGTGTGGACAGATGTGCATACAGAGTTGATACTCCGCCGCCATGGTCAATTACAATGTAATAACCGTATGATCCCGAGTATGTGCTCGTGATCACCTTTCCCTCTCCGCATGCATAGATATTTACGTATCTGACACCGATATCTATACCCTTGTGGTTTGACACATCATTGCCGTTTACAGAGAGGTCACGGTATCCGAAACGGGACGTAATGCGGTTATATCCTGTGGTGCTGGATTTTATCGGCCATTGGAGCTGTCCTTTGACCATATAATCCTTGTTTTCTGCCTCTTGAAGCTTTTTCAGATAAGCAGCAAGCTCAGCCTCAAGTTTCTTTTCCTCAGCCTTGATAGCGGCGAGGTCTGCAGAAACGCTGGACTGGTTATTGTTTATCGTTTCGAGCAACGTATCGACCTCAGACATCTGCTTTTCAAGATCCTTTTCGGTCTCTGTCAGCTCTGTCTGATATTGAGTCTGTTTGTTCATCTGTTCATTGAGCTGTGCACGTGTATCCTCCAAAGTCAGCTTCTGCTCTCTGTAGCTCTTCATAATTTTGTTGTCGTAGTCAAGAAGAGCACCTACACGTTCGATATTGGTAAAAAAGTCAGACAGTCCGTCAGCCTCAAAGAGCATTGTAAAATAACTGATATTTCTGTCCTCGTGGGCAAGTCTGAGTCTATCCTTGAAGATCTCCTCCTGTTTTTCGAGGTTTGCCTGAAGGATCTCAATGTTCGCTTCATTCTCTGCGATCTCTCCCGCCAGCTCCTCGACAAGTGCCTTTGCCGCATCAATTCTCTGATACGTGAGGCTGAGCTTTTCATCCAGGGTCAGCTTGAGCTTCATCGCGTTTGCTGTATCCTTTTTCAAAGCTGCTATCTTGTTCTCGAGGCTCTTTTCCTGCTCCTCAAGGTTTTTGATCTCTGCCTCATAACCCGATACTGTGGCATTCTGTGATGCCGCATGTGCATCCACCGCACCGTCAAGCACCCAGCCCACAGCACCTGTGCCAAGGCTAAATGCAACAATGACGGATATAATACCGAGCATCACGGCTCTTTTGTGTTTTACCATATTATTCCCCAAATAATTCATATCTGCAAAAACAAACCGAAAAATTATGCTTCAACACGTTTTCTCAGCGAGATTATACTGCCGAGAATTCCTGTAAGCACGCCCACTCCGAGGAAGCTCCAGAACATAAATGATGACAGCTCCGCATACGGAATAAGCTTGATCAGTCCCATCTCACCTGTGATCATGGAAGTGATATACATGTATATACGACCCTCAAGCAAGAATGCTGCAAGACTCGCTATAATACCTATGAGTATTCCCTCAAGCACAAAGGGAGTAGCTATAAACCATCTAGTCGCTCCGACATAACGCATGACTATGATCTCATTTCTTCTTGCGTAAACGGCAAGCGATATGGTGTTGATGATAACAAACACACATACAAACATCAATACCGCAAGGAATATTCCGAAAGCGTATGTGACATTCTTCTTGATCGTTTCAAACTGCTGAGCCAGATCCATACGGTTGCTGATCTTTCTTACAGACTCATCAAGATTTTCAAGTTCAAACTGAAGCTCAACTCCGCGTGAAACATCGTGTACGGTTATCTCAAATGAGTACGCAAGGGGATTTTCATCCTCTCCGATACTGTCAAAGAGCTGTGCGTAGTCGCTGTACTCCTCACGCATTTGCTCAAGAGCCTCTTCCTTGGATATAAAGACAACTTCTCCGACTCCGAGATCCCCAAGGGCTTTTATCTTTTCTTCAACGCGGGAGGCGTCCTCCTCCGTTGCATCGTACTTCAAAAAGACAACTATCTCGTTTGCAAGCTCCAGCTCCTCAAGATTTTCGTTTATGTTTGCAACAAGAACCGCAAATATCCCCATTACAACAAGGCAGCAGATAAGCACTGCTATACTTGCCATGGACATGACACCGTTACGCCACAGGCCTTTTACAGCCTGTGACAGAAAATAACCTATACTGTAGTGGCTTTTCACGAAGGATCACCTCCGTAATAAGTATCCTCGGCTATCTTGCCGTCCTTGAGTCTGACTACCCTCTGATGGAAGTAATCAACAAGGTCTGTTTCATGAGTAACCACGAGCACAGTCTTTCCAAGCCTGTTAACATGAACAAGCATACTCATAATGTCACGGCTCATCTGAGGGTCGATATTTCCTGTGGGCTCGTCAGCTATGATGATCTCGGGATTGTTGACAAGAGCTCTGGCAAGAGCAACTCTCTGCTGCTCTCCTCCCGACAGCTCTCTGGGAAACCTCTTTGCCTTATCCTCCAGTCCCACTATCTGCAATACGTGAGGAACTTTTCTGTTTATCACCTTTCTGTGGGTACCTACGACTCGCATGGCAAATGCCACATTCTCAAACACAGTCATGTTCGGAAACAGCCTAAAGTCCTGGAAGACAACGCCGAGCTTTCTTCTGTATTTGGGCACCTTGAATAAGGATATCCGTGTAAGATCAGTGTCACCGACGATAAGCTTACCCGAGTCAGGCTTTTCCTCACGGAGAAGCAGCTTCATCATCGTGGTCTTTCCCGCACCTGACTCGCCTACGATAAATACAAACTCGCCGTCCTTTATCGTGAGGTTAAGTCCGTCGAGGACCATGTGATCACGCTGATATGACTTTTTAACATTTGTAAACTGTATCATTAGACCGCCGACCTCAGAATTTTGCAGGTTTGGATGCGAGGTACTTCTTGACCATCAGAGCTACCTTGAACGTGATAGCATGGTCAAACTCACGAAGATCAAGTCCTGTGATCTTACGTATCTTTTCAAGTCTGTATACAAGGGTGTTTCTATGAACGAAGAGCTTTCTTGAAGTCTCCGAAACATTGAGATTGTTTTCAAAGAAGCACTGTACTGTCATCAGTGTTTCACGGTCGAGAGATTCAAGAGATCCCTTCTTGAATACTTCCTGCAAAAACATCTCGCAAAGTGTGGTAGGCAGCTGATATATAAGTCTGCCTATACCGAGATTCTCGTAGCTGATGATGTTCTTCTCGGTGTCAAAGACCTTTCCTACCTCAAGTGCGACCTGAGCCTCCTTGAATGCCTTTGCAAGGTCTCTGATATTCTCTACAGGTGTAGAGATACCGACTGATACCTTGGTATAAAATTCCCCGGAAAGTGTCTCCGCAATATTTGACGCTACCTTTTCTATATCCTTCGCGTCGTAGTCGGGCTTGAGCTCACGAACAAGCACGATATCCGACTCTCCTACGCTGATAACATAGTCGTGGTTCTTATCAGGGAACATATTCTGTATCATCTCATAGGGCATCATATCCGTTCTTCCGTGGAACTTGATAAGATACACTATTCTGACGTCATCCGTGTTAAAATGAAGCTCCTTAGACTTCATATATATGTCTGAAGGAAGAATATTATCCAAAATGATATTCTTGATAAATGAGCACTTGTCATATTTTTCGTCATAGAGATTTTTGATATTGGCAAGCGAAACTGCAAGCACTGCACTGATCTTTTCGGCGAGCTTATCCTCTCCCTCTACAAAAACAGTGCTCTCCGGCTTTGCCTGGTTGCCTATCGGACGGTATGTATAACCTCCGAAAACTACTGTATCAGCAGTATAGTAAAGCTCATCCTTTACATCGTGCTTTACTTCTCCTATCTTCACAAGCTCGCTGCAGGCGATGATAACACCGCTATCATCTATAACTCCGATAACTCTGTCTACTGCATCCTTCATCTGATGAATAACACCCTGAAACAATCTGCTGGACATAATGCGACTCCTTTCGGTATATGCAATTGTACATTTGCTGTTATTTATTTTCCGCTCTTGTGATAATGCACAAAAGCGTGCTTGGTCATTTCAACCTATATTTTACATCACTTTTTGTAATTTTTCAATAGTGTTTTTGATATTTCTCACAAAAATCTCATTAATTTTTGTTTAATTCGTGTTGTTATTTTCGCAAAGTGCCGACAGGGTACATAAAACATAACTATTTTTCCGTTTTATAATTTTTTTCCATCTCAACGAGTGTTGAAAAAATATACCGTATATGGTAAAATTACATATAAATGCAAACGCAGATTGCAAATGACGCGATCCGGACACCCGACAAAGAACGGACACCATGCAATTTTTGCGTTTAAATCATACTTGTTTCGGAGGATCTTTCATGCATATTCCATCTACCCCTACAGTACAGATCGAGCTGGACAGCTTTCAGGATGCACTGAAGAGAGCATCCGTATCAAACGGCAAATATGATATAAACAAGTGGCTCTATGTCCCAAATACATATTCTGAGTACAGATACATCCTAGGCACAAAAGGAGAAAAGCCTCTTGTATGTATCGGAATAAATCCCTCAACCGCTGAACCTGATAATCTTGACAACACTCTCAAAAGTGTCGAACGTATAGCACATCGAAACGGTTATGACAGCTTCATCATGTTCAATGTTTATGCTCAAAGAGCAACACGTCCTGACGATATGGAAAAGCAGCTCAACCTTACCCTTCACCGCGAGAACATGGCGGCTTTTGAATACATAATGTCTCTCTCAAAACGCACAAGGCCTGCTGTATGGGCAGCATGGGGTACGATTATTGAAGCGAGAAGCTATCTGCCTGTCTGCGTTAAAGACATGATAGCGATCGGAAAAAAATACGGGGCTGAGTGGTTTACAGCAGGTGCTCGCTCAAAGAAGGCGGGGCACCCTCACCATCCGCTGTATCTGTCAAAGGAAAGCATTCTCGAGTCTTTCGATGATATAAACGAGTATCTGGACTCGCTGTCAACATAACCGTCCATGCAAATCAATTATTCCGCACAAAAGAGCAGGTCGTACCCGCACATTCCCCGACCATTCCGACAGGTTCTTATCAAAAAGAGATATATACGCCGCAAAAAACGCAATTTGATCAGCGGCAAAAATCCCCCATCACCGCTCGTGATATGCACCCCAAAAGTTAGACACTTTTGGAGGTGCATATTTTTATGTCAAGAAAAAACAAAACATACTCGCCAGAATTCAAAATCGGTGTTATAATGGATATGCGAGAACACTCTTTAGCGTATCGAGAAACGGTAAGAAAATACTGGGGAACTAAATCGCGTACAGAGGAAGATAAGTATTTAAAAACACTAAAAGGATGGGAGCGCATATTCTTAGAAGAAGGAGCCGAAGGTCTGATGAAAGAACGCAGAGGCAAATCTAATACAAGTGGCAGACGCGGACGTCCACCAAAGCTTGACAGCAAGGTCGAAAAGGATCTTATCGCCGAGAACCAGAGACTCAGAATGGAGATTGAATACTTAAAAAAACTGAGTGCCTTAGTTCTTGCGGAAGAGCAAAAGAACGGCAAAAAGCGTTCATAATTGCTGAACTAAGGCAAAAGTATCCGCTTAAAGATTTGTTGGAGCTTTCCGGGATAGCAAGAAGCACCTACTATTACTATCTGAAACAGAAGGATAAAGACAAATACAAAAGCGAAAAGCAAGATATATTAGAAATCTACAACACTCACAAAGGAAGATACGGATACAGACGTATTTGCTCTGAATTAAAGGCAAAAGGTTATCCAATTAACCATAAGACCGTGTTAAAATTGATGAAATCGCTTCATTTGCGTGGGAAACAGAGTAAAAACGGTAAATATCATTCCTACAAAGGAGAGGTTGGTAAGGTAGCAGACAATCTGTTGAAAAGAGATTTTCATGCAGACAAGCCGTTTGAGAAGCTAACAACAGACGTTACAGAGTTTAAGATCGGTGATGAAAAGGTTTATCTTTCACCCGTGCTCGATATGTTCAACCGTGAAATTATATCTTACTCTATTTCTACAAGTCCTAACTTGCAGCAAATTAGAGATATGTTAAATGGTTTGTTCGAAAAGCTACCTGCCGATGCAAGACCATTATTTCACTCCGATCAAGGTTGGCAGTACCAACACGCCGAGTACCAGCGATTACTTGCCGAGCACAACATTACGCAAAGTATGTCCCGCAAAGGGAACTGTATGGACAACGGCATAATGGAGAACTTTTTTGGCAGGTTGAAGGTTGAAATGTATTACGGCGAAAAATTTGAATCCCCTAGGGGATTCATTGAAAAGTTAGAAGAATACATACGTTACTACAATAACGAGAGAATTTCTCTCAAACTAAAAGGAATGAGCCCAGTACAATACCGAGCTCATTCGCAAATGATTTAATATTTAATTTTGTCTAAACTTTTGGGTTCACTTCA
>JAZNOK010000131.1:0-21817 GCA_045580775.1 Eubacteriales bacterium | reverse complement strand
CGTATTTACATAGTAATCCTTTATACTCTTATATAATATATAATACTTAATAATTATGAAAAAAGCAAGATGTTTTTCTAATTTTATTGAAAAAACTCTTTGTTTTTCTCTATTTACCTTGTTCTATCCCCTCGACTCTGTCATAGGGTATGACACGCGGTTGTTTTGGATCTGATACATCTATAGAAGCCGCCACACTGCTTCTGACTGTCTCTGATGACATTACAATAGCGAGAGTTTTCATCTTCAACTCTATATCTGTGTACTTACCGAATGAAATGCGGTATTTTCCGTCGCACTTCATTTCTATGTTGAATATATCAGTCATCTTCGCCGTATTGATCTTGTGCTCTGACGCAATATTTGATAAGGCAAGAATAAAATCAGAAATATACTCTGTTCTCTCCGTATCTAAAAACTCTATGGACTTTCCCTCTAATGCACGTGCTACTGTAGGAAGCTCAAACAAAACTGCTGAGTTTTCCCACATATTCGTGTCACTCACCTCAAGCACTTTCAGATCTGCAGAAAAAACGATGTATTTTCCCATCTGCTCGCAAATATACTCAGGCTCGTACTCTGTAACGGTGATATTAACCAACGAAGGGTATTTACGTTTTACTTCCACGGTAGCTACATACGGAAAGCTCTCCCCGATACGTTTCTTTATCTCAGAGGTAGCAAAAGAAAACATAAAGTCTCCCTCTGTTATACCGCATCCATCAGCTATTTGCTCGCAAGAATACCTGTTACACCCTTCAACAGTAACTGTATGCACTCGAAAGAGAACCCTTGCAGCAAAAAACAGCAAGAGAAACGCGATAATAAGACCCAATCCTATACCAAGCACCTTTAAGGTACTTGTCCTTCTGTGTCTTAAAACTGTCTTTTCCTCATAGAGCATGTCCTCACCGAACGTGTTGCACATGGTCGAGGTGTGTGGTGATCTTTTGCTCATGTTCACTTTTTCTTCTCACTTACGAGTTTCAATATTTCATTGTATATTCTCTTGTTTGCATCTGCCAAAGCAAATTTTTTAATATCTGCTGACATTTTTCTGCACCTCTGTTCATCAGAGAAAAGAGCTGTTATTTCCCTGTTCACAACATCCGCATTATAGTCGCTCTCCTTTATCAGTATTGCGGCGTTTTCATCAGCCAGAACCTTTGCGTTTTTATACTGGTGATTGTTTGTCACATTCGGAGAAGGTACAAGTATGCAATTTTTCCCCTTTAGCGAGAGCTCAGACACTGTCATAGCTCCTGCTCTGCTGATCACAAGGTCAGCTGCCGACATAACCACAGGCATGTTGTATATGTATTCAAGCAACTCAAGATTACTGCATTTGTCAAGACCGCGTGCTTCAAACTCTGCCTTTATACTCTCGTATTCTCTGCTGCCTGCCGCATGGATCACACGAATATCTTTTGTGTGTTTTGCGTATTTATCCATATATTCAAGCATTGTCATATTTATTGCATGTGCTCCGAGACTTCCGCCATAGGACACGATCAGTTTCCTTACCTCAGCACCTATTCCAAGCTCAGCACGTGCTTTGTCCCTGTCATAGCAATCAAAGGATGCACGCAGAGGATTTCCGACGTGAATGAGCTTTTCTTTGTGTTTTAAATAGCCTGCAGTCTCCTCAAAGTTCAAAAAAATCTTGTCACAGTATTTTTCAAGACGCTTGGTGGCAACACCGGGGACAGCATTCGACTCGTGAATAGCTGTTGGCACTCCCATTTTTGATGCGGCAACAAGTATCGGCCAACACACATATCCACCTGTACCAATTACTATATCGGGGCGAAATTCCTTTACTATCTTTTTTGCTCGGATGGGAGATACAAGTGCCAGGTATGCCGTCTTTATATTAGCAGGAGAAAGACTGCGTCTAATGCCCTGTATGTCAACATGGTACATTTTGTAACCTTCAGCACAAACAAGCTTGTTCTCCATTCCCTTTGGAGTGCCTACAAATGCAATATTGGCATCCGGAATATTCTTCTTTATTGTAGCGGCTATAGCAAGTGCGGGATTTACGTGTCCACCCGTTCCGCCGCCTGTCATAAGTACATTCATCTCAAAGCTCCTTTACAGAGTCATTTTCTTATATAAGAATATCGTGATATCGACAGCAGTATTCCCATCTCAACAAACAGCATTATAAGAGAAGATCCGCCATAACTGAAAAACGGAAGAGATATTCCTGTATTCGGCAGTGAGTTTGTAACTACTCCGATATTTAGCAGTACCTGAATTGCTACCTTTGAACTAATACCTGCTGCAACGATACCCGAAAAAGAATCAGGGGCGTTTTTTGCAATTACAAAGCCACGCCATACAAGAAGGCCAAAGAGCAGCATTACAGCTACAGCACCCACAAACCCCAGCTCCTCACATACAATTGTAAATATGAAATCGTTTTGAGGCTGCGAAACGTAACTGTACTTCTGTCTGGAACCTCCAAGTCCCAGTCCCCAAAGACCGCCTGAGCCTATGGCGTTCATTCCCTGCAAAGTCTGCCATCCTCCGTCCAGAGGATATTGCTCCGGTGCCAACCATATATCAATACGCCGTTTCGTGTAATCAGTAAGCAAAGCAAAAGCAACAACTCCGCTGCCTGCAATTCCCATTATACCGCCAAGCAACGCTCCGTTGCAACCGGATACAAACATTACTGTAAGTCCGATCAGACCGAGGATGATAATTCCCGAAAGGTGTTTTTCCAATGCTACAAGCAAAACAATAAGGGCAATAATGCATCCGGGGAAGAACAATCCGTATGTGAAATTAGCTCTCCACCAAAGCTTTTTTTCTCCTTTTCTTTTGTCGGGATTCTTTGATATCATGCTCCATTTCTTATACCTCATACCTTCCTGAAAGGTAGTATAATACCATGCGAGCATAAGCACCAGTGTCAATTTGCCAAGTTCAGAAGGCTGAAAAGTAAACCCTCCAATGCTGATCCATCTTTGTGCACCGCCTCTGACCAGTCCCATTGCAAGAACTACTACCAAAAGACCTAATGTCAGAATGTATGAAGGTACCGCCCAAAACTTAAACAGTTTGTACGGTACGTTCATTACTATTATCATAGCGACAAGTCCAATACCTACAAACACTATCTGTCTCTTGATAAAATAGTAGCTGTCATCATATCTTGCCGCGGCGTCTGCATAGCTTGCACTAAAGACCATAACCGAGCCAAAACACACAAGTATCGCCACTATTACAAGTAGGATTCGATCCACACCGCTCTTTACGCTGATGATCTCACCGTCTGTATTGTCCCCGATAACATTTATATCCGGCAGAAGTTTTTCTTCCATAGACGGAAGGTAGAGTCCTTCTCTGTCCTGCTGTTTCTTTCTTTTTGCCAGTTCTTTCTTATCTGCCTTCTGAGGCGAGGAGGTAAGTTTTCTTCTGTTATTGTTTGATGAAATAACTGCCTTGTTATCTTGGCTTTTTTTCATACTGCTCCTCCTCTCTTAAAACACGGTACTATGATAATGATCCTATCTTAGCATCAACAATGCTATCACACCAAATACAAGCGTTACCACGCTGAACACTATATCTATCTTTATCTCGCTCCAATCACACTTTTCAAAATGATGGTGAATAGGAGACATTTTGAACACACGCTTTCCTGTGAGCTTAAACGAGCCCACTTGAATAATGACTGACAAACTCTCCGCTATATAAATAATTCCTGCAATAATTATGACCAACGGCTCGTCTAGCAAAAAAGCACCGCCTGCTACAAGACCGCCCAAAAACAGCGACCCTGTATCTCCCATAAATACACGTGCCGGGTAGAAGTTGTAAACCAAAAATCCACCGCACGCACCGCACATCAGTCCACCCAGTGCACAGAGCACAACTGAATCAAAGGCATACCCGCATGTAAAGAAAAACAATCCAACAATCAGCGTTACCATCGAACACAGTCCGTCAATACCGTCGGTGAGATTTACACTATTTACAAGTCCCGTGATCAGGAGTATCGCTACGGCATAATAGAATAATCCAAGATCAAAAGAAATATCCGTGAAAGGAACCGTGACCGTCGTATGTATAAGACCGAGCCTATTCATTCCAAAAAGATACAACCCGGCAAACAGCAACTGCAAAAGCATCTTCTGGGATGGGGTAAGTCCCTCATTCTTGGACTTTTTAAACTTTGTCAGATCATCAATAATGCCAATAATGCCATTGGTAACACCTAATGCAAGAGCCAAGCTAAGACCTGACATCTGATCCATCTGAGCTATGTTGCTTGAAGCGTAAACTACGCAAAACACCACGCCCACAATACTCACAGTCAAAAGAAATGCAAGTCCACCCATAGTAGGAGTTCCCTCTTTTGACTTGTGCCATCTTGGTCCGATGTCAAGGATCTTTTGTCCCATTTTCTTACTTTTTAAAAAAGGAATAAGAAATCTCGAAACTATGACTGTCGGAATAAAAACACAAGCCGTACATATTGCAAAAATCAAAATGCCATTCATATTAACTTAACCTCTGATATCATTTTCGTTCTCACGCAGATATGACAGTATTTTCTCAACAGCCATAGCTCTGCTGGCTTTGAACAGGATTATATCTCCCTTTTTCAGCTCACCCAGAATAGCCTTTCCGCTCGCAAGAGGATCTGTTATATCAGGATTGTCAAAGACATCCGACTGCTTCATACCGCAGCTTACAGCAGAAGAAGCAATAAAGGATGCCGCGACCCCGTATGTGAACAGCTTGTCAAGCTTCTTTTGAGCTACAAATTCGCCTATGGCCTCATGAAGAACTCTTGTCTCAGCACCAAGCTCCCGCATATCTCCGAGCAATGCCATCTTTCTTGCACCGTTGCTTTGACGTGACAGCTCGCACAACACCTCAATAGAAGCTCTCATAGACTCGGGGCTGGCATTATAGCAGGCATCTATAATTTTGACGCCTCCTATCTCATAAATGCTCTGCCTCATTGAAGCATTCTTAAATTTTAAAAATCCGCATCTGATCGTCTCCGAGTCAAGACCGAACTTCACGCCTATAGCGTATGCAAAAAGTGCACTGTACACATGATGAAGGCCGAGAGCGGGAACCTGCAGATTTGTTATGACCTCTCTGTTATGCAAAAGATCAAATGTTGTAGTGTTATCAGCGTACCTTACATTAACAGCTCTGAACTCAGCTTCGTTGTTATATACAGATATATATGTTGAGTTATATCTTCCGCACCTGTATGCATAAAGTAGCGGCTCATCTCCGCACAGCACAAGCTCACCATGCTCCTTCATTCCCTCTACTATCTCCATTTTTGCCTTGCAGATATTCTCTCTGGAGCCTAGAGTCTCAATATGAGAAGATCCTATAGTTGTGATAACTCCAAAATCCGGCTCAGCAATCTCGGATAGTCTGGCGATCTCTCCAAAACCGCTCATACCCATCTCAAGAACAGCCGCCTCTGCATCTGATGCCATACCGAGAATAGACAATGGCAGTCCGAGCTCATTGTTGTGGTTTCCCTCTGTCTTGTGTACCTTGTACTTTTCACTGAGAACTGCATAAATCAGCTCTTTCGTGGTAGTTTTGCCAACAGAACCGGTAACACCTACAGTACGTATATTTCGTCTTTTTTTATAACTATGAGCAAGGTCTCCTACAGCCACCGTAGGATCTGTGCATGTAACAATGGCAAAGTTGCCTTTTATTTCATTAATATTATCTGGCAGACAATGTGCTATAACACATACAGCACCGCTATCCACAGCATTTATAATATAATCATTTCCGTCGACACGCTCACCCTTGATCGCTACAAAGATGTCTCCGGGCTCTATTTTCCTCGAATCTATCTCTATTCCGCTACATTCAAGTGAGCTCTCTGCTCCACCGAACAAATGTATCTTGCCATCTATTGCATCGGCAAGCTCACTTACCGTTACATGACCCAAATTAAACTTTATGCTCATTTTTTACTTCTCCCACTTTTCTTTCATTGCTTGGTATACTATTCTTTTCTCAGAAAAAGGCACCTTTCCATCGCGAGTGATCTCGTAATTTTCGTGTCCTTTTCCAACGAGAAGTATTATATCACCCGTTATTGCTTGTTTTATGGCGTATTCTATCGCTTTTTTTCTGTTTTTTATTATCAGATGAGGTTTTGTTTTGTCAATGCCGAGCATTATATCAGATATTATGGCTTCAACATCCTCGCCTCTTGAGTTATCTTCTGTAATTATCACGAGATCTGAATACCGCGATGCTACACTTCCCATAGGGGCACGTTTGGTTCGGTCACGTTCTCCGCCGCAACCAAATACCGTAACGATCCTTTGATCCGGTCTTTTAAGTTTTTGTACTGAACAGAGCAATTTTTCCATTGCTCTCTCTGTATGAGCATAGTCGATAAAAACCGAAAAATCCCCGTGTTCTTCTCCCGGATAAATCTTCTCAAATCTACCCTCTACCCGCTCTACCTCGCATAGTGCCTTCGAGATCAGCTCGGGCTCAACACCCTGATCCAGAGCCACAGCACCAGCTGCAAGAGTATTGTATACGGAAAACTCACCTGAACATCGGCATTTGATAGGAACTCTGTATTTATTCGAGCACAAGGTGTAAGAAATACCTTCAACACCAAAATAATGTATATCCTCTGCCCTGTACTCCGACTCAGAATTATTTATTCCAAAATACACGCACGGAGTATCTGTATTGCGTGACACTGATAGGCAGGACGGATCATCTGAATTGATAAACATTTTCTCGGACATCGAAAACAACTTTGCTTTTGAACTTAGATATCCGTCGAGCTCATGATGAAAATCAAGGTGTTCTGACGAGAAATTTGTAAAAATTCCGCAATCAAAACGCAGAGGAGCCAGCTTTTCAAGTGACAAGGCGTGACTTGACGCTTCTATTATTACGTTCTTGGCTCCCTTACGGTGCATTTCGTATAACGCCTTATAAAGTTGCTCAGGATCCGGCGTGGTCATTGTGGACATTCTGTCATCATCATTTCCGCCTAGATAAAATTTGTCATTATCAAGTGTGCATTTTAGCGTCCCCACAGTAGCCGTACTTTGGCCCGCACATATAAATATCCCTTTGAGATATTCGAGAGTCGAGGTTTTTCCGTTAGTTCCGGTCACAGCAAAAAGCTTCATCTTTTCTGCCGACCTGTCCCAAAATCTATGAAGCATCAAAGAAAGCATTTTGCGTGGATTCTTTACCCTGACAAATGGAGCATCTGCCGGCAAAAAGCTATCTTCGCATACTATAACCGATGCACCGCGTCCGATAGCATCGGATATGTAACAGCTTCCGTCGGTTTTTGTCCCTTTGAAGCATACAAATACCCATCCCGGACGTATGTCAGCGGAATGTGAGCTCACTCCGCTCACATTTTGACTCAGCAAAGCTCGGTTGCTTATTTGCGTATACTCTCCGTCGTAGATCAGCTCACCCAGATACATATTACCTCCGTACAAATACATTATTCTTATTTATACGTCGGTTTATATTTGTACGTTGGTATTCGTAGAAATCAATCGTGACTGTCCAAATGACGCAGCTCTATAGTTACTACGCTTCCTCTTTCTATCATTCTTCCCGAATCAACAGATTGAGACACCACAACAGCTCCTTGGCCGCTTTCATAATTCTGTGCTCCCGATATCTCAACATTCAGGCCTGCATTTATCAGCATCTGATTTGCCGCAGATCCGCTCTTACCTATTACATTAGGAACAGTAGAACTCTTGGGTGTAGTTTCCTTGTCTGTATAAAGAAGTACCCTTCCTCCGTTTTTGGAGAAGGAGGTTCCTGCTTCAGGTATTGTGTATCTTACTCTCTCTCCTTCGCCTATGATCTCACACTTCAGTCCAAGCGACTCTATCTTTTCCTTTGCCTTTTCGGGTGAATAACCTGCATAGTTAGCAAGAGTTATATCAAGAGCTTTTAGCTCTTCTTCGGTGTAGGAAGGCTCTATTCCGATATACGGCAAAACAGCCTCAAGCAGTTTCGCACAATAGGGAGCCGCAACTACGCTTCCGTAATAAGAAGCCGCTTTTTCTCCGGGCTCATCTACTATGATCAGCACCGCTATCTGAGGGTCATCAGCGGGAGCATACGCAATAGTAGTACCGATGTACTTCTCTACATCTCCACCAAGGTCAAGCTTTTCCGATGTACCGGTCTTTGCCGCTACTTTGTAACCTCTGACGTATGCGTTCTTTCCACCGCCGTTACCCGAAACACTATTCTCAAGTATCTCGCTGATAACAGCACACGACTGCTCGCTTACCACCTGTCTTTTAACCTGAGAAGTGTAATTATATACCATGTTTCCTTCATCATCCGCATAGCCCTTTACCAAATGCGGAGTAACAAGATAACCTCCGTTGGCTACTGCACTCAATGCAGTGATCTGCTGTATAGGCGTTGTCTTGAAACGCTGCCCGAAAGATGCAACCGCAAGCTCTACCGTGCCCAGACCACCCTTGTCATGAAAGATGCCTTCACTCTCTCCCGGCAGATCTATGCCTGTTTTCTCAAGGTATCCGAAACTCTCAAAATAATTGTAGAATCTTTCACTGCCAAGCCCCTCTGCCAGTTTCATAAAAACAGGGTTGCAAGATACAGAAAGGCCATCGCTGAAGCTGAGAGAACCGTGACCTGCGTGCTTCCAACAATGAATTCTTGCTCCGCCAACGACCAATGATCCCTGACAGGTAAACATTGTATTTTTGTTCATTACGTTTTCATCAAGGCACATAGCACTGGTGATGACCTTAAACGTAGAACCCGGCTCATAGAGTGCATTGACACATTTGTTGTTCCACATCTCATTTCTGAGCTCACTTTTTTTCGCTGTATACTCCTCGCTGCCCTCCTCCAGTCCAAGCTGAGCAAGCTCCTGACCAAAGTAGTCCACAAGGGTATAAGGGTCATTGAGATCAAAGTCCGGTTTTACAGACATGCCGAGAATACCGCCCGTCTTCACGTCCATTACTATACCGCACACTCTATCTGTAGCACCCGAGTCTGCAAGTGTAGCCTCAAGCTGTTTTTCCAGCTCATACTGTATGGTCATGTCGATCGTAGTTACTATGTTAAGACCGTTTTCGGCTTCATAGTAGCTTTCATAATCGAACGGCATATCATCTCCGTATGCGTCCTGGGCGGTTATATATCTTCCGTCCGTTCCTTTCAAGACCTCATTATAGTACAGCTCCAGTCCGAAAAGTCCGCCTCCCTCGTTTCCGGTAAATCCAATGACATGAGATGCCAGATTGTCATAGCAGTAGTATCTAAGCGATAGTGCACTAACATGTATTTCTTCCGTAAATCCGTACTCCGAGATAAACTCACGAACGAGCTGTGCCGTTTCGCTGTCTACATTTGTCTTTATCGTTTCGTCACGCCTATTCTTTTTTGCAATCTTTTCCATGATCAGATCATAGTCAACACCCAGAATAGAGGACAGCCCCTGTGCGATCAACTCATCCTCGCGGCGGCTCCCCTCAGCTGACGAAACGGTATTTCCGTATCTGACACGGTTAATACACTTTTCGATAAGATTGGTATAAGTAGTATGTTGAATATCCTTAGGCGAGATGAAGATCCTGTACGCCGTTGTGTTTGTGGCGAGCAGGTTCATATTCGCATCATAGATCTTTCCTCTGTTTGCCTTTTCGGTTGTTTCTACCGTAAGATTGTCTATAACATCCTGCTGATACTTTTCATATCCAAGTATCTGCATTTTAAATAATACGCCTATAAGCAAAGCCGCAGCAATGCTAAAGGCACAGACCACAAGAAAGCTACGCGATGCGAGCTTTTTCAACATTGTTTTCTGTGCCACAGTATAATCACGCCCCTCAGAATATTTCTATCTTCGCCTTTTTCTTCTCTATCAAAAATATATTACGTCATTACTCGAAGTATTCCGCGAGCTTTTCAAAACGATCTGAAAACGCACTCAAGAGATTGCCGTTACCCTCCTCCTGCACCGGTGCAGACTCAAATACAACGCTGTCCTCTTCGGATAGAGATATGTATTCTTTGTTAATATTATCCTTTTTTGTCATGCCAAGCTGATTTACAGCAATATCTTCTATCACTCTCAGGTCATTTTTTGTTTCTATCTCGAGTTCGAGTGCACGAAGCTCCGCATTCTGAAGTGCAATTCCCGCCTGAAGATCAGACAATGCAGAATTCGCCTCGTTTATTCTCACAGAAGAATGAACGACAAATGCCAAAACCATCCCGAGAATAAGAGTCATAAAGATCGCACTGAGCGGAAAAGGAGACTTCTTTGTGTAGGTCTTTGGCTTTTGCTTTACCTCCAAAGTTTTTGTCTCTATACGTCTGCCGCCTATCTTCACTATCGCGTCCATGACCCGCTCCTCGCGGCTCACATGATGGCTGGCACCTCTGGTGTTTTTCTTACGTGCGGGCATATTTCTCTTCTGCTCCGCCTTGTCAGTCAGCACTCTCGCTCTTGTTTTGTCAGCGAGAGTTCCGTACCCTTGCTCATAAAATCTATACTGAAGTCTGCGGCCAAGTTGATTGGCGTTATTAACACTCATGTCAGCGTATCCTGTCATTTTTGCAGTCCTCCGAAATAATAATTCTTTATATTTTTTCCGCAACCCTCAGCTTCGCACTTCTGGAACGCGGATTCTCTTCTAACTCATGATCGCTCGGCAGTATCGGCTTTTTGTTAATAAGTCTGATACTGGGCTTGTTGTTGCATACGCACACAGGAAAGTCCTTGGGGCATGTGCACCCCGAAGCGAGCGAAGCATACGCATTTTTAACCGCCCTATCCTCAAGCGAATGAAATGTTATTATTGAAATTCTTCCGCCGGAATTTAAACGGCGTGTTATAGCTTCTATCGTAGGTGCTATTATCGAAAGCTCCGAATTTACCTCTATTCTGATCGCCTGGAAAGTTCTTTTTGCCGGATGGTGTCCCTCCGCCCGCGATGCAGCCGGCATAGCACTCTTGATTATCTCAGAGAGTTCGAGAGTACTTTCTATCGGGCATTGAGCACGTCTGTTCACTATCTTCTGTGCAATACGTCTGGAGAATTTTTCCTCTCCGTACTCAAAAATTATACGAGCAAGCTCACCCTCGTCATATTCGTTGACTACCTCATAAGCCGACAGCGAAGCATCTCTATCCATCCTCATATCAAGTCTGGCATCCGAATTATACGAAAAGCCGCGTTCCGCTTCATCAAGCTGATACGAAGACACGCCGAGGTCCATTATAGCTCCGTCTATCTTATCTATACCGAGGCGGTCAAGCTCCGACTCGAAATCAGCATAATTGGAATGCACGGCAGTATAACTATCCTCGTAACCGACAAGCCGCTTTTGACATGCTCTGATTGCATCCATATCCCTGTCAAAGCATACAAGTTTGCCGCCCGCCTTAAGTATTTCTATGCTATGCCCTCCACCGCCCGCGGTGCAGTCGATGTATATTCCGTTCTTCTTTATATTAAGTCCCTCTATTGCTTCCCTGAGCAACACCGACACATGTACAAATTCTCCCGACATACGCTACTCCCGATATATAGGTATTATAGTCCAAGCTGGATAAGAAGCTGCTGCATCTCTTCAGTATCAATATTCTGCTCGTCTTCCTTCCACGCTGACTCTGACCATATCTGAGCATGATCGCCGCAACCGATCACGGCGACATTCTTGTCTATTCCCGAATACTCTATCAAAGCAGGAGTCAGCATCACTCTGCCCTGTGCATCAGGTGCAACCGAGATCGTCTTGGAGTACAGGAACTTTTTGATGGATTTCACAACCGAATCAGGAAACTCAGTCAGCTTTGCCGAAAGCTTTTCCCACTCCTCTATAGAGTATACGGCAAGGCACTTATCTCCCATCTTTCTTGTTATATAAAAAGTCTCACCAAGAACCTCTCTGTGCTTGGCAGGAATGAACAGTCTGTTCTTCGAGTCAAGCGTATGGTAGTATTCGCCTACTAATTGCATGCTGTTCATCCTCCATTCTTAACCTTTTTCATGGATTTATCCACCATTTTGCCCCATGTAACTATAATTATAATGCATTAGAATGAATTTATCAATACTTTTAGGAAAAAAAGTTCAATATTTTTCACAGTTTTTTTGCCTTTTAACTCATAATTTTTGCTTTTTTGATCTATTTCTCTTCAATAATGTGACTTTTTTCTAAAAAGTACCGCAAAAAGCAAAAAAAGAGCGTTTGCGACTGTAAAACAAATCGCAAACGCTCTTTTCAATGCAATATTATGTTATTTGTGGGGAAACATCCCATCAAAATGCATAAGCAATACTTATCCTCTCGGAATGCTGTGAATGATGTCGATTACTTCTTTGGGCAATGCCGCACTCAGATCAGAGCCGTATTTCACAAGTTCTCTTGCAAAAGATGAACTCACATGCAAATACTCCTCCTCAGAGGGAAGTATAACAGTATCTATCGTCCCCAAATGGCGGTTGATATTGGCATACTGCATCTCAAAGTCAAAGTCGCTGCCGTTCCTGGCACCCCTGACAAGAAAACGCACTCCGTTGTCCCTGGCGAAGTCAACCGCAAGGCCGTAGCATACATCCGCTCTTGCGTTTTGAACCTTATCGCAGACGGCTCTAAGCATTCTGAGTCTGGTATCCAGATCAAACATATATTTTTTTGTAGAGTTTTCACATATAACAGCTATGACTTCATCAAACATTCCGGCAGCACGTAATATCATTCTCTCGTGGCCTTTTGTCGCAGGATCAAAGCTCCCTGCTATCATAGCAATTCTCTTATTCATTGTCCATCCCCTCCTCGTTTTCATACACGGGACTCAACAGCATTATATGCACCCTGCCGTAACCATTGCTTTTTATCAATCTGTACTTTTTCATTACCTCACAGTTGCCGCTTATGATCTGCTCACTGTCGCTCTCGCATACACACATCCCCGTATCCTTGACTATTCTGCCATCGTGCAACCGCAGCAGTGCCTCGCACAGATCGTCCGATCTGTAAGGAGGATCGAGAAATACGATGTCGAAACGATCTTTGTCTGCGATCTTTCTGAGGTAACTTCGGTAATCGCTGACAAGATATCCGCACTGAGAAAAGAAGTGGGTCTTCTCTGCGTTTTTCTTCACTACAGCCATCGCATCCCTGCTGGCATCTATAAACATCGCATAACCTGCACCTCTGGACATAGCTTCAAGCCCCAGCTGTCCGGATCCGGCAAACAGATCCAGCACACGCCTGCCCTCGATCTCAAACTGTATCATAGAAAAGATTGCTTCTTTTGCTCTTTCGGACGTTGGGCGTGTCACATCCTCTCCCTCAAGAGACAACAGCTTTGTTCCTTTCGCCGTTCCGGTAATTATTCTCATACTTCCTCCAATGCTACTCTTTACATTCTCTAAAGTACTCAACTACAGCAAATGAATCCCTCTCGCTAAAACCGCGACTCATAAGTTGCTCTACTGTGGCATTCTTTATCTGATCAAAGCTGTCAAACTGTTCAAACAGCTTCTTTGCCTTCGCCTTTCCTATTCCCTTTATATTAGTCAGAGATGAGGTAGTCAGCTCTTTTCTTTTTGCGTCTCCCATACGCTTGACCGAATAGCGATGTACCTCTTCCTGTATTCCATATATGAATCTGAATACATCCTGCTCACGTGCTATGGATATTTCATACTCATCCGTACACAACGCTCTTGTTTTGTGATGGTCGTCCTTGACCATTCCGAAGATTGGAATATCAATTCCTTTTTCTCTGACAAGCTCTCTGATAACACTCACATGTCCTCCCCCTCCGTCAAGCAGAATCAGATCAGGACAACGTGAATAGCTTCCCTCACTATCCGTCAAATGCTCGAGCCGTCTACCGACAGCTTCTCTCATAGACGCATAATCATCTGTGCCTTCTACACTCTTTATCTTAAATGTTCTGTAATCGCTCTTTTTGAATTTGCCATCCTCTACCACGACCATTCCGCATGTCTTGTGCTCAGACCCGATATTTGATATGTCATACGCCTCAATTCTCTGTGGATATGTCTGCAGACACAGCATAGACGCAAGCGACGTAAGAGTGCTACTCAACTGTAGTTCCTTGACAGTCTCGAGGCGGACACGTTCGCATGCATTCTCGCATGCCATCTCAGCAAGCTTTGCCTTTTCCCCTCTTACAGGAACTCGAAATTCAGTTTTTCTGCCACGCTTCTCCCCGAACAACTGCCCAAGCACCATCAGATCCTCCTCTGACACGGAAGACCCCAGATAGATCCGTGAAGGCATGTATTCTCTGTCAGAATAGTAATCCACCAAAAAAGTAACTATCGTGTCCTCGCAGAACACCTTCTCAGCTCCTATGAGAAAATCCTCCTTTGACACAAGCGATCCGCCACGCACACTCAATACAGATATACAACCGATAACATCCCCCTCGCACGCTCCGATAACATCAAACTCCTCATCCGGGGATGCGACCACCTTCTGCCTTTCCTTGATCTTCTCAATAGCTGATATACTGTCGCGGCAGACAGCTGCTGCTTCAAAATTTTCCTCTTCTGCGTATGCAAGCATCTGCTCGGTAAGCGTCGCCTTAGCAGAGGAAATATTACCTCTGAGTATCTCTACAGCTCCGTTGACATGTTCTCTGTATTTATCCGGGCTGACCTCTCCTGTACACGGAGCGATGCATCTGTTCATCTGCTTGTATATACAAGGGCGTGCTTTCCCTATATCTTTCGGAAAGTCCCTCTTGCAGGTTGCCAGACGCAGAGTTTTGTTGAGCATATCTATAATGCGGTACACATCAGCTGTACCGGTATAGGGGCCAAAGTACTTCGCCCTGTCCGAGTCACGCTTTCTTGTCATTAGTATTCTCGGATACTCACGGTCGATCTCTACCTTTATATAGGGATAGGACTTTGCGTCCTTTAGCTTGATATTATATCTCGGTGTGTGCTTTTTTATCAATGTATTCTCGAGAGTCAGGGCTTCTATCTCGCTATCGGTAAATATAACATCAAAGTCGTACACCGACATTACCATACGCTGGGTCTTTAAATTCTTCGGTCCGGATCTAAAATAAGACGTGACGCGGTTTTTAAGTTTTTTGGACTTTCCTACGTAAATTATTCTGCCGCCTTTGTCCTTCATTATATATACGCCGCTTGATTGCGGAAGGTCATTCGCTTTAGATAATAATTGTGCTGTTCTCTGCTCCGTGTTCACTCTTACCTCCCACAAAAAATCTGCCACCCGTCGACTCGTCTTACCCGGGAGCGACCGCATCCATGCTCGTTTATACAAATCGAGCGACCATGCCGCATTATTCTGCGACATGACCGCTCAGTTCCGTTCTTTGTGGTACGCCGCAATGACGTATCTACAATATGTCGATTATTCTGTAAAGCCGGTATCAATAAGTGCGGAAAGTCCGCTGAGAGCAAGTTCCTCATCAGGACCGTCAGCAATCAGAGTAATAGTCATACCCTTTACAATGCCAAGCGAAAGAACTCCGAGAAGACTCTTAGCATTCACTCTCCTGTCATCACGTTCAACCCAGATAGAGCTCTTGTACGAGTTAGCCTTCTGAATAAAAAACGTAGCCGGTCTGGCATGCAGACCCACATTGTTCTGTATCGTTACATTGCGAGAAATCATGGTCTTTGCTCCTATTCGTGAAAATATAAATATACTTGATACCCCATTATAACAAATCAACTTTATAAAATCAATAGTTTTTGCGTATTTTTTGAGTTTTATGCATCATTAAGGTGTTTTTTGATCCAAAATATGATAATCATTAGTTATTCACTACCGCAATATCCGTTACCAATACTGTCACGCTCAATCCTGCGGTTTTTATCGGAATAGCCATATTAGGTGCGATATAAGTGGTACCGTCAAGCAAAAATCCCGACTCGGTCATACTCCCCTCCACAGATAGCACCGCACGAACATCGATCTTACCGTCAACAGACTGATGCTGTGTCAGAGTTCCGTCGTCTGAAGGCTCATACACTATGCTCGGAGTAACGCTCAGTATACTGCTGACAGTACCGAGCCGTGCACCGCTCTTTGAGAAATATACATCGTCCCCTTCGACAAGACAGTTTCGGCTAGTCGAAGATATTCCCTCTATCAGTACGCTCACCGTTGCCGCCTTTGCGGTTGCATCATGTTCGATCTTATCCATTACGCCCAAACGGAGTACCATGCCGCCTATGCATATTATACATAAGATAAGTATCATTACATCGGCAGAATTTATACGCTTGGATGGAGCTTTTTTTCGGTTTTCTCTTTGCAATTTACCTCTCATCAAGATTCACCGTCCTTTGCTACCGACACAGATGTACAGTATCCTTCTCCGCAAAAATCAGCAAGGCGTAAATACACACTCTCTCCCACTCTGATCTCAGAACCGTTTATATAATAAAACGGTTCCTTATATTGTGCGGTGGCGTTCACTGTGATATACATGTTATAATAACCGCTTTTAACTGCGTTTACAAGCTCACCTGAACTTTTGTCCATTACCTGCTCGGTATACTGCTCCGTGCGTACCTTTTCTACCGTTCCTACATACTCGCCGTACACACTGTCAAAAACCTTATCTCCGTAATTAACCTGAGACGTGAGCTCACTTCTGAGTGCGGTAATACGCACCTCGTAGGTAAGATTCACTTCTTTTCCGGAGTCAAGAAGCCTCCCGCTGAAATAATACCAAAATCCCCCGCAAGCAAGCAAAACCACAAGCAAGATCACCAGTGCATCGACCACTCCGAATCTACCCTTGTTGCTATTCACAGACATTCATTTCTCCTTTCGCCTCGGCTGACACAGCATCACAAGCACATACCAACCCCATCATGACAAAATAAACGAACAGTACCCTGTAGTTATACCATGTATAATCAAACACTCCCGATATCAACACTCCGCTGATACCGCTGACAGCTCCATAGACAACATACCTAAGGGATCTGTCAGAGCTGCTTTTTCCGGCGGTGAAGGCTCTCTGATAGAAAAAGAACATCATTATCAAGAACACCGCAAGACCGCACACTCCCAGCATCAACAAGATCTGAAGCCACAGGCTGTGTGCATGATACGCTCGCTCAGCTCCCGCTACAGCGTATCTCGGATACATCCGCAAGAATGCATCTTCTCCGACACCTATTCCTCCAATACCGTACTCTCCGGCCATATCGAAGCATCCACGCCATATACTCAGCCTGTACAGCGTAGAAGAGTCTGCGGCATCTCCGATACTGAGAAAACGTTCTATTACACTCTGCGGCAATAAATACCCGCCAAATCCAGCCGCAAGAACCGTGCCGAACAACACAACAGTACTGTGACGCATACACACAAGCATCATGACAATCGACACCGCAAGCCCCAGCCATGCCCCTCTCGACCATGTAAGCACCGCACACACGACCGTAAGGCAAAAACCGACAAACCAACGAGTACGTCCTTTGTCCTCTGAGATGCCCATTAAACAAAGTGACAAAGGTGCACCGAGGCACAAGTAAGTACCAAGAACGTTTGGATTTTCAAAAAAAGCTACCGCTCTGCCGCTGATAGATGAAAACATCTCTGTATCTATCCAGTCAAGAGATGCAAACCCAAGCATATATTCACATATACCGAAGAAAGCACATATCACGCATGACAGAGCCAGAGCTCTCGCCGCATGAATTATCATAGACCTTGTTCTAAGCAGAGTTGAAGCTGCAAGAAGTCCGCTCATCAATATCAGCATTACCGGCATTTCGGGACTTACCGACATTGATGCGTTTCGCATCCCTCCAAAAAGGACAAAGAACATAAAAAGCACAAGCATACCTTCAACAACGCCAAACCGCAATACCCTTTTATGTCTGAACAGCTTAAATAAAAAGCCAAGTAAAAAACAGAGTACCAAAACACACAATATCACAGTAGGATGCTCGAACACAGACAAAAACGGAACCGAAAACAAACATATCAGAAAGGAAGACTCGGGCGAGACAAGAGACAGATACAAATACACAAAAAATGCAAGTATCAGCACTAAGATCACAGGTGAAACAAAAAACGAAAAACACCCGAATATCATTCCGGCTATAAAGGCAACGCTGGATCTGTTGATCGGAGCTTTGCTCTCTCTGAAATGCTCGTATCTCAGCTCAAAATAATCAAACAAAAGCCAACTGAAAAAACTACTGTCCAGAAGAACCGCCCCAAGCGACTTTTCCTTTTCGTGCAGAAGCGGAAGCGACATAAGAGCCACCACCACGCTTACCCAAACATACGAGATCGGTGCGGTGTAGAACATTCCGAACTTGCGTATCAGATACATCAACAGCACATACATGGAAAACGTCAACATGAATACACCGTAAAAACGCATCGTACAGTGCCTTAGTGCACATGTCAGACTGAGTACGGACCTTCTTAGTAAACTTTTGTCAAAGATCGAAGCACCTGTACGCCGGAGCTTTGAAACCTTCGGGCTTTTGATCATTTTACCAGCGGCAGCATAAACGGTGCTGCCGCAAAAAGATTCGTTTGCCCTATCATAAGAAGAAAGGAAGCTACCGATAATACTACCTGACACCGAGGCTCTGAGCTTGTCGCCCTGACGGCGAAGAAGGCTGACAAACACACTTTTGTTTACCTGTGATGTTTTCTTGTTCATTTCGGCATCTCCTTTCCGTTTTTTCATTCTTTTGACTTCGCCAGAAGTTCAGGACGCCTCTCAAGTGTTATCTGACGTGCCTGCTCTTCTCTCCATTTATCAATATTCATGTGGTGCCCTGACAAAAGCACCTCGGGCACTACCCTGCCCATAAATTCATAAGGACGTGTATACTGAGGGTATTCCAACATGCCATCTGAAAAGCTTTCCTTCTCGAAGCACTCAGGGTCTGAGAGCACTCCGTCGCACAAACGGGCGACACAATCTACAAGTACACATGCAGGTATCTCCCCGCCTGTCAGAACATAATCACCGATGGATATCTCCTCGTCTACGATCTGGTCGATTATTCTCTGGTCTACACCTTCATAGTGTCCGCACAGTATGATAATATTATCATACTCAGAAAGCCGCTTTGCAGTTTTCTGATCAAGGACACTTCCCTTAGGTGACATATATATAACGCGTCTGGATAGAACCCTCTCGTCCTGCATTCCGACAATAGCCTCGTAGCAGTCATATATCGGAGGTGCCATCATGAGCATCCCCTTGCCTCCGCCATACGGGGTATCGTCTACTCTACGGTGCTTGTCCTTTGAATAATCGCGAATATTATGTGCATGCACTTCAATAGCTCCGCTATTGCATGCTCTGCCTATAATACTCTCGCCAAGGACCGAGCTTACAAGCTCCGGAAAGAGGGTCATTATATCAAATCTCATCTTCAAACATCCCCTCTATCGGATTTATATACACGGCACGTTCAACATCAACCGACTCAATAAATTCATCTACCGCAGGAAAGAGCACCTCGCCTGTTTTTGTCTTCACTACATAAATGTCGGATGCACCGCGATTTATAACCTCATGTATCCTGCCGTACAGTCTTCCGCTGCGTGCATCTATAACATCAAGCCCGATCAGATCAGCTATGAAGTACGCCCCATCATCAAGCGGTATGTCTTCACGCGAGGCATACAGTACCGTATCACGCATCCGCTGAGCCGCGTCCATATCTTCAATACAGGAAAGACGCATGACTGCCGCGTTCTTTGATACGAACGCACGACCAACGTCCACCGCCTCATAGGCATCGCCCTTTTTCACATATACTTTTTTCAGAGAAGCAAGCACATAGGGGCTATCACAGTAGCTCTCTACCTTAACCTCACCTATTACACCGTGTGTGTTTATTATCTTCCCGCATTCAAGGTATTCGTTTATCATTATTATATCCTTTTATACTATCGGAGTACTTATTCATTATATTGTAACACATCTGATCTTTTTTTGCAACATGATATTTGAGAATTACAAAAGTGTCCGCTGTCAGACACGTTCAGCCCCGACCTCGACCCATGCAGGTTTAAAACCGCAGTTCAGTGCAATATTCCACGAGTGGTAGTTTGATACGCTCGTACCGTAAAAAGGAATATAACCCATATCCTCTATCTTGTTTTTTAAAACGGATACAAGATATGTACCGACCCCCTTTGAACGGTATGCGGGCATTACGTCAATTCCTATCTGGATCCATCCTGCCGCATCCTCAGATCCCCCTGCCATACCCATAACAGTGTCTCCGTCATACGCAACAACAGCTATCCTGTCAGGCCGGTGCGGAAGGTATTTTTCGCATATAGCATTTGGAAATCTGCCATCCCCATAAAAAGAGTGTATTTGCTCGCCATAGTACCAACGCACCGGATGCTCGGAGCGTACCGTTGAGCTCTTGCACGGCAAAAACATGTGGTGAGTCTGAGTGAGTGAGTATGAATATCTGTTCAATTCCCTCTCGAGCCTCATCAGGTTCGGAAGCTCAAACAGCCAATGGCCACATTTATCCTTTGTATACTCACACAAAAACGGATGCAGGCAAGAATCCGCTGTAATAACCGCTCCATTACCGGTTGTCACCATGTGAAAAAAATACTTTTCTTCGCTGTACTTACGTCTTCCTTCTATGAGGGCTGACTCTGTAATAATGTTCTCGTTCTGCGAGAATACATCGGAGGAGCAGTTATATTCTATTGCTAACAGATCATATAACCGTTCTTTGACTTCTGTGTATTTCATATCATTCTCCGTGCATGGGAGCTGAGATATCCCATCCCCCTGTTTCATTCTTTCATTTACCGGCTTCATATTTTTTTGAATTTCCACCACGTATCCCGATCAAGACGCTTGCGTTTCATTTCATTCTCCATAATTACAGTTTTTATTTGATCTTCCGAGTTATCTGCTTTATTGTACCACAAACGAGCATGCGTGTCCATACACCGCAAGAAAAAGCAACAAATGATCGACCACCGGTATCTATCATGTTTGCGGCTCTTTTAGATTTTAACATCTTCGAGCAGTATTTTTATCACATAACAATACCGTCCGATATTCAAAAGATATCATAACAATGAGGCACCTTCCGTGTGAAAGGTGCCTCATTGTGCAAAAACTTTTGTATTATACTACAAGCATGCTAAGTTTGTACCGACTGCCCGCACATGTACAAATGCAATTTTGCTTCTTTGAACAAGCAAAAACGTCTTTGCCCTGAAATATTAACCGGTGATTAGTTGCCGTTGTCAGATGCTTTTCGTTCAGCTTTCCATTTGCTTTCCGAGAAAGCTCGCCGCGGTAATTACCAACTTCTGCTCTACTTCTCCGCTTGCCGATGCGTCCGAGCGTAAAGCCGCAACGCATCCGATAACGTCCCCCTCGTTTACGATCGGCATTGCACAGCCTACACTGTACTCTCCACCGTCATGGGTAGCTGTCATCTCTCCGCCCTTTGCTACGCAGAGACTTCTCCCGTTCATTACCTGCTCAAGCTCCTCCGAGATCTTTTTCTCCAGATACTCCTTTTTTGGTACTCCCGCACAGGCGATAACAGCATCTCTATCGCAGATGATAACAGCCACACCGCACGTCTTCCACATTACCTCTGCATACTGTGCCGCAAATGCGGAAAGCTCCCCTATCGGCGAGTATTTCTTGAAAATGACCTCTCCTTCTCTGTCGGTATATATCTCCAGCGGGTCGCCTTCACGAATCCGCATTGTTCTTCTAATCTCTTTCGGAATCACCACACGACCA
>JAZNOK010000130.1:0-28449 GCA_045580775.1 Eubacteriales bacterium | reverse complement strand
GCCCCAGTTGTCTTCCTAAGACCGCTTGGCCTCCGACTTCAATTCAAAGCAAAGGTTGATAATTCCGTTGCTTTCTATCAAGCATTGAGCTTTTTGCTGTTTGTTTTTATACTTTGATATGTTGACATTTAAGCTGATTTGCATTATAATAAATCTATATATTCACATCAAACTTAATGGAGACAGAAATGATTAACGTAGCTATACTTGGATTTGGTGTTGTCGGAAGCGGCACAGCACGCCTTTTGACTGAGAACGCTGAGATAATAGAGAAAAAAACAGGAGAGAAGATCTGTGTCAAGAGAATACTTGATCTCAGAGATTTTCCCGACAGTCCTTTTGCCGATAAAATAACCCATGATATAAATGATATTTTAAATGACCCGGAAATCAGCATAGTTGCCGAGGTCATAGGAGGATCACATCCTGCTTTTGAATTTACTTGTGCTTGTTTTCGAGCGGGCAAGAGTGTTGTCAGCTCAAACAAAGAGGTAGTAGCGAACTTCGGAGTGGAGTTGACCGAGCTTGCACGTGAGTGCGGTGTTTCGTATTTGTTTGAAGCGAGCGTAGGAGGCGGCATCCCTGTTCTCAGACCTCTGATGAATGATCTTAGTGCCAATGATATTACATCTGTACACGGTATACTTAACGGTACAACGAACTATATCCTTACTCAAATGACCGATTACAAGCGGGATTTTGCCGATGTGTTGGCTGATGCTCAGAAAAAAGGTTATGCCGAGGCAGATCCGACAGCCGACGTTGAGGGCATCGACGCTATGAGAAAGATATGTATTCTCGGTGCAATATGCTTTGGTAAGCTTCTGGATACAAGCAAGATCAGCTGCAAGGGTATTACAAAGGTCCGTCTGCGTGATCACGAAGCGGCAGCTGAATGTAACTGTAAGATAAAGCTCATAGGTAGTGCATGGAAGCATGATGGAAAGATCATAGAATGTGTTCGTCCTTGCTTTGTTGCTGAGAGCAATCCTTTATATTCGATAGCAGATGTGTTCAATGGTATACTTGCTTGCGGTGATTATACAGGAGATGTTATGTTCTACGGCAGAGGTGCTGGTGCTGGGCCCACAGCCAGTGCGGTCGTATCTGATATAGTGGATATAGTAGTATCCAAGGATTCACCCAAGAAAATTTTCTGGGAGCGTGCAAATGATAGCGAGATCTATGATTATGCCGATTATGGATACTCAAGATACATAAGCGTTGATATTTCGCAAAAAGATGCACTTTTGGCATCCGGTGTTAAGATTGAAAAACTTATTGTTGATAGAACTGAATGTGCAGCAATACTTGCACCGATAACTGACAGACAGCTTTCAGATGTTGTGAAGAAACATTCGCTCAATATTTTAGCTGATATTTGTGTATTATAGTGACCCGGGTGAGGCGGAAAGTCTCACCCGATTTTCTTTTTTTGAAAGCAATAGAACTGTATCGCTCATCATACACACACATGCTGTGTTTACGCTCATCATAATGCATATAGTAGAGTCAGCGATCTCCCAAATAAACGAAGATGGTGCTATAGCACCGTAAATGACGGATAGAGAATAAAATATGAGGTATACGTTTTTTGCTGCGGAGTTATTAAATAAAAATCTTACACATTCACATCCGTAAAATGCCCAGCAGATAATAGTTGCGTAAGCAAAAAGGAAAATTGAAAAAGCGAGAATATATTTAGGGGTGTTGCCAAGAAATGAACCGTATGCAGCCAGCGTTACCATAACACCTCCGCCTTCGGAGGGGACGGCATTTCCATAGCAAATTAAAAGCACAAACGCGGTTAAAGTGCACAGTACTACGGTATCAAAGAAAACTTCAAAAATACCCCATACTCCCTGACTTCTCGGAGAAGCGGAGTTAGCCGTTGCATGTGCAATAGTTGATGTTCCGCAACCTGCTTCATTAGAAAAGAGTCCCTTTGTGACGCCGAAACGAACTCCGCGAGAGAATATATAACCTGCTATTCCTCCTACTGATGACATAGGAGTGAACGCTTCATCAAAGATCAGCTCTATTATATATGGAATATCATTAAAATTTGATATAATGATAAATAAAGACAGAGAAATAAATACCAGGCTCATTGCGGGTACGAGTTTTACAGTAATTGAGGATATTGAGTCCTTGTGTTTACCAAATACCGCAAACGCACATAGCACTGACATTATGATACCAATTAGTAGCGGATCTGCTCCGAAACAACCTTGGAAAGCTTCGGATACGGCATTGACCTGAATTATGCTTCCTGTTGAAAGAGAAGAGAAAAGACAAAATACAGCAAAAGAGTAAGCCAATACCGATGCTATTCCTCGCTTTTTTATTCCGTATTTTATGTAATACATTGCACCACCGTGTATTTCTCCGTTTCTTTCGTCCCTGTGATATACGGCTAATACGATCTCTGCATATTTTACAATCATAGCACATCCGGCACTTACCCACATCCAAAAAATGGCTCCTGCACCACCGAGAGCAAGTGCAACAGCCACTCCGGAAATGTTTCCGACACCGAGAGTACCGGCTAACGCAACAGTTAAAGCTCGAAACGGAGATGTGCCGCCTTTTTTTCTTTCTGTCATCATCTGCCAAAGCTTTATGGGATTTGAGAATTGAAAGAAATGCAGTCTGAGAGACAGGAACGCTCCCGCTAACAGCAGAACAATGCTCGAGATAGGAGATAGGATCCATTGATTGATAAAAGAAAGCGTGTTTTGAAGCTGTATCAGCATAATTTCCATCCTGTATATGTTAGTATCAGAATATATATATAATATTTGAAGTGTTTTTATTACATATCACAAAAGCAGTATGACCTGTACGTTTTTTGTATACTGTGACAGAAAAAAGCACAGAATTAGCAAACAGCAAACCAAGGTGCAATTATAATTGTAAACTAACTGTTAATAAAAGGCTGATATACTTGATTTTCCCGCTTTGTTGAGTATAATTAACCTTGTAATTAGCACTTAGTTTGACAGAGTGCTAAAAATCAACAATTTTTGATAAATAAAACGGAGGCGAAAAATCATGACACTCAAACCGTTATCTGACAGAGTTATAGTAAAGCTCATCGAAGCTGAAGAGACGACAAAGACAGGCATTCTTCTTACCGCTACTGCAAAAGAAAAACCGCAGATAGCTGAGGTTATCGCAGTTGGTCCCGGAGGGATCGTTGACGGTAACAAGGTAGAGATGAACGTAAAGGTCGGCGACAAGGTCGTTACCAGTAAGTATTCCGGAACAGAGATAAAACTCGACGGAGAAGAATTTATTATTGTCAGAGTTGGCGATATACTCGCTATAGTTGAATAAATTGGGAGGATACGATAATGGCAAAGAATATTTTATATGGTATAGAAGCACGCAATGCACTTCTTGCAGGTGTTGACAAGCTCGCTAATACAGTAAAGATCACACTCGGACCTAAGGGAAGAAATGTAGTTCTGGATAAGAAGTACGGTGCTCCTCTTATTACAAATGACGGTGTGACAATAGCTAAGGAGATCGAGCTTGAGGATGCAGCAGAGAATATGGGTGCACAGCTTGTGCGTGAAGTAGCTACAAAGACAAATGATGCAGCAGGAGACGGTACTACTACAGCAACGCTGCTTGCACAGATCCTTATCCGTGAGGGTATGAAAAATGTAGCGGCAGGAGCAAACCCCATGATTCTCAGAAAGGGTATCTCAAAAGCTGTTGATGCAGCTGTTGCGGCTCTTGTCAAGAATAGCGAAAAGGTTAAAGGAACAGAGGATATTGCCAGAGTCGGAACTGTATCCAGTGCTGACGAGGTTGTTGGTACGCTCATTGCTGATGCAATGGAGAAGGTTAGCTCCGACGGAGTAATTACCGTAGAGGAATCCAAGAGTGCAGAGACATACTGCGAGGTAGTAGAGGGTATGCAGTTTGACCGCGGATACCTTTCTCCTTACATGGCAACAGATAATGAAAAGATGGAGGCTGTGCTCGACGATCCTTTCATTCTTATAACAGATAAAAAGATTTCTAATCTTCAGGAGATACTTCCCATACTTGAACAGATCGTTCAAAGCGGCAAGAAGCTTCTTATCGTAGCTGAAGATATTGAGGGAGAGGCACTTACTTCTCTTGTTCTCAACAAGCTTCGCGGAGTATTTACCTGTGTAGCAGTAAAGGCTCCCGGTTTTGGCGACAGAAGAAAAGAAATGCTCCGTGATATAGCTATTCTCACAGGCGGTCAGGTCATCACAAGTGAGCTTGGACTTGAACTGAAGGATGTTAGCGTAGATATGCTTGGTTCTGCACGTCAGGTCAAGGTCAATAAAGAGAATACAATCATTGTTGACGGTGCCGGTAACAAGGCCGATATAGCTGATAGGGTCGCTGTGATCAAAACAGCTATCGAGAACACCACGAGTGAGTTCGACCGCGAGAAGCTTCAGGAAAGACTTGCTAAGCTCGCAGGCGGTGTAGCTGTGATCAAGGTTGGTGCAGCTACCGAGACCGAAATGAAGGAAAAGAAGCTTCGCATCGAGGATGCACTCAATGCTACAAAAGCGGCAGTTGAAGAGGGAATCGTAGCAGGCGGCGGAACTGCGTATATTGATGTAATAGACGAAGTCGCAGCTCTTATAGACACTGTTGACGGCGATGAAAGAACAGGCGTAAAGCTTGTTGTGAGAGCACTTGAAGAGCCTCTTCGTCAGATCGCTGAGAACGCAGGTCTCGACGGTGCGGTTGTAGTTGATAAGATAAAAAATAGCGACAAGGGTGTTGGATTTGATGCATATAACGAGCAGTATGTAGATATGCTTAAGGTTGGTATAGTCGATCCTACAAAGGTAACCAGAAGTGCACTCCAGAACGCAGCTAGCGTCGCGGCAACAGTACTTACTACTGAGGCTGTTGTAGCTGACATTCCTGATCCCAAGGCTGATGCTGCAGCAGCGGCGGCTATGGGCGGCGGCGGAATGTATTGATGATTTAAGTTAAAAAAATATCGTCTCGATCATCGAGACGATATTTTTTTGCTATTTAGGAATTGTTTGTAATTTCACATCGCAGTATTGCTGTGTTGTAATGAGAATGTCGGGTAGGGAATTAGATGGATTAATCGCACTTTTAGTTCGCTTGTATATT
The DNA here is from genome assembly GCA_045580775.1 of Eubacteriales bacterium. Classification (GTDB taxonomy): domain Bacteria; phylum Bacillota; class Clostridia; order Oscillospirales; family CAG-272; genus JAZMZS01. Next base: position 23,304 of record JAZNOK010000130.1, on the reverse strand, counting down.
TCTTTTCAATATCATAGCACTCATAGGCTGGAGCACGGTTTCTTTTGAGTGTATCGTATCTGTCAGCAGATCAGTATACTGACCGTCCAGTTGGATCCTTTCGGCTGTATCGGAAACATTTGAGCATACGTATATTTCACAGTTTTCTTTTTTTCGCTTGAAAGTCAACAATCCTCCACGATGCTCTATTATTTCAAAAGAACCTCCGTCAAATGCTGTGTTTTCGCTTCTTATCTTTCCGAGCTTTTTGTAATGCTCATGAAGATCGCCTGTTATATCATGCCAGGGGAAGGGCTTTCTGCAGAAAGGATCCCCATAGCCTTCCATACCCGCCTCATCACCGTAAAATACAGAAGGAAAACCGTAGACAGTATACTGTATGGCACTTGCTACCTTGAGTCGTTTAATGGCTGTTTTCTTCTGTGTGGGTGAAAGCTTGCTATGAGCTATATCATCAATGCTTTTGCCCATGGGAACATCATCTGAAAGAACGGTAAGAATTCTCTCTGTATCATGCGTGCCGAGAAGATTCATCAGAACGTTGCTTACCTGTAATGGATAGGAGGAATAAATGTCGGTGAGCTCGTTATATAGAATATTTGAATCTGCGGTTTTTATATATTCGATCAGAGCATTTTTGAATGGATAGTTCATGACACTGTCAAGCTGCTTTCCTCTGAAATAACGTCTTCTTCTTGAATAAGCGACCTTATCGGCGGCATTTTCCCATACTTCACCGATTATGATAGCTTCAGGGTTGGTTTTTTTGGCTGTATCTCTTAGCTCATCAAGAAACTCATCTGAGAGCTCATCTGCTACATCAAGACGCCATCCGCTTATTCCTTCTTTGATATATTTTTCTATGACTCCTCCCATACCTGTGAAAAAGCGGCGGCAGTTTTCATTTGCATGATTTAACTTTGGAAGTATCTGAATGCCCCACCATGATTCATAAGTATTGTCAGGATGAAAATGATACCATCCTCTGTATTCGGAGTCCCTGTTATAAAACGCTCCTGTATTTCCGTACTTTCGGTATTTATCGAAATAACGACTGTTATCTCCTGTATGGTTAAAAACACCGTCTAAAATAATGTTTATTGATCGTTCTCTTGCTTTTTTTATGAGATATTTAAATGCTTCATCTCCACCAAACATAGAGTCGACTTCCAGGTAGTCTCCTGTATCATACTTGTGATTTGAGTAAGCTTTAAAAATCGGAGAAAGATACAGGGTGCTGATGCCCAGTTCTTTAAAATAGTCTAGTTTTTCAACAATACCCCACAGCGTTCCTCCGAAAAATTCATTGTTTTCGAGGTGAGCACCGGGGTAGGGGGCATACTGTGGGATCCCGTTTTGCCAATTGTCGTTTATCTGTGCATCATCTCGAATCATTACTTCTCTTGATCCTTTATAAAATCTGTCAACAAAAATATGATACATTGTAGTGTTTTTTGCCCAAGACGGTGTATCAAAATCCTTTTCATATACCAGCAGTCTAAAGGAGGAATGCTCGCTTTGTGTCAGAGAGAAATCTACGTTGTTTATACTGTTTGTGTAGTAAACAGTGTTTCCGAGATTGATTTTGAGCTTGTAGTAGAAAAGCCCCGAGTGTTCTTCTCTGCATAGTTCACCTAAGTCCAGCGTCAGAGAATAAACATCGTCACACGCATAGCCGGAGCAGAGAGGCATGTTATACTCGTTTTGGCTTTCGCCGTCTTTCGCGAGGAGCATACTCACTCCGGTAATACCGCAGCGTCTTGGGGCACTTAGAGTGAATGTGACCTTATCCTTTGATGAAAAGGCGTTTTGACGCGATACATCTACACTCAGAACCTTCTTATTAATTTTTATGTCGCGGCATACTCCGCCGCAAAAGTCCTTGCAAATAAATCTTTCCATTTTCAACCTGATATGCTCTTAAAAACAGAAATTCAAGAGTGCGGTGCACTCTTGAGTTCCTGTTTGCTTTTTATTTTGTTGGAATTGCGTAATCACACTCCGCCGTTTGCTCTGCTTGTGAATAAAATGAACAGATAGGCGGGAAACTTGTGATGGCGTGTGTCCGATATAATATGTTTACTTGTTTAGACGGTTCAGTCCCCAAATTCTTTGAGCGTATTCGTTGATACTCCTGTCTGCAGCAAAGAATCCTGATGCAGCTATATTGATGAGTGACATTTTGTTCCACTCGCGTTTCTTTGCGTAAGCTGCAATCAGTTTCTCTCGTGCCTGACAGTATGAGTCGAAGTCAGCCAGACACATATAGGGATCCGCTATGCCGTATTGAGAGTTTAAGAGGTAGCTTCCGATATTTGAGAAAGACTGACCCGCAAAACCAATATTAAGGTAGTCCACTGCCTTGCGTGCTCTTTCGTTTGCTGCATAGTGATCGTATGCATTATATCCCTTTTTCCACAGGTCTTCAACTTCGTCGCAGTTCATACCGAATATGAACATGTTTTCGTCTCCTGTAGCGGCTACCATTTCAACATTTGCTCCGTCATAGGTTCCGAGTGTGAGAGCTCCGTTCATCATGAGCTTCATGCATCCGGTGCCGCTTGCTTCCTTACCCGCAAGAGAGATTTGCTCTGATACTTCTGCTGCCGGAACGAGAGCCTCAGCCATGCTGACATTATAGTCCTCCAGGAATACAACATTGAGTTTTTCCTTGATCTTGGGGTTTTGCTCGATGTCCTTCTGAATATAGCAGATGAGTTTGATAATATCCTTTGCCATATAATATCCGGGAGCTGCTTTCGCACCGAACAGGAAGGTCTGAGGCTGGATATCCTTGTCGGGATTTTCCTTTATCTCTACATAAAGAGCAACAATATTGAGTGCGTTTAGCAGCTGACGCTTGTATTCGTGCAGTCGCTTGATCTGAACATCAAAGAGAGAATTAGGATCAATTACCACACCTGACTTTTTATACAGCTTATCTGCAAAAGTTTTCTTGTTATCCAGTTTGATCTTTGCGAGTTTGTCAAGCACCGTTTTGTCATCTGCAAACTTTCTCAGTTCATCAAGCTGCTCAGGATCTTTTCTATATCCGTCTCCGATAAGTTCTTCGATCAGTTTCGCGAGCTTGGGATTTGAGTAGCAAAGCCAACGGCGATGTGCGATACCGTTTGTAACATTTGTAAATCTGTCAGGATACATTTTGTAGAAATCCTTGAATACGGTATCTACAAGAATGTCAGAGTGTAGCTTTGATACTCCGTTTATTGTGTGAGAAGCAATGACGCTAAGGTTGGCCATGCGAATTTGATTGTGTGCAATTACAGACATTGCAGATATCTTGTCCCAATTTGACGGGAACTTCTGCCATGCTTCATTGCAGAATCTTTCGTTTATCTCTTTGACTATTGAGTAAATTCTCGGAAGCTTGAGCTTGAAGAGGTCTTCGTTCCAAGTTTCGAGAGCTTCCGGCATAACAGTGTGGTTAGTGTAGGATACAATCTTGCATACCTTTCCCCATGCGGTGTCCCAATCATAGCAATGATCGTCTATGAGTATACGCATAAGCTCAGGAATACAAAGAGCAGGGTGAGTGTCGTTTATATGGATTGAGACCTTTTCTTCGAGATTGTCGAGTGTTCCGTATACAGAAATGTGATCTCGAAGGATACTCTGTACAGATGCAGATACTAAGAAATACTGCTGAGTAAGTCTGAGAAGCTTTCCCTCATAATGGTTGTCAGACGGATAGAGAACTTTTGAAATGATCTCAGCATTTGTGCTGTCCTTTACAGCTCTTGCATATTCTCCCTGAGTGAACAGAGACATGTTGAAGTTGTTGATGTTTCTTGCTTTCCAAAGTCTGAGCTGGCTGACAGCCTTGGAGTCGGCTCCGGATACCATCATATCATAAGGAACAGCCTCGATCTCGTCGCAGTCCACGTATTCTATATGGCACTTACCGTCTTCCCACCTCTCTTTTATACGTCCTCCGATCTTTACGTGGTATATTCTGTCGGTTCGCGGAACGAGCCAAACGTCGCCTCCGGGAAGCCATACATCAGGCATTTCGACCTGCATACCGTCGATGATCTTTTGTTTGAAAAGGCCGTATTCATAACATATTGAAAAGCCTGTCGCAGGGTAATCGAGTGATGAGAGAGAATCCATAAAGCAAGCGGCGAGTCTGCCAAGACCCCCGTTGCCGAGGCCTGCGTCAGGCTCGAGCTCATATAGATCCTCAAGATCAAAGCCCATACTCTTCAGAGCTGCCTTATATTGCTTTTCAAGACCGAGATTGTGAAGATTGGTCTTGAGTGAGCGTCCCATGAGAAACTCCATGCACATGTAGTAAACACGCTTTTCTCCCTCTCTGTTAACTTCTTTTTTGAAGTCGTTTCTTTTTTGGGCGAGTATATCTCTGATAGTGAGTGCACTTGCCTTGTACATCTGCTCGGCAGAAGCGTCAGCAGATGAACAGCCGAAGTTTCTCGACAGTTTCGTTTCGAGAAGTTCCTTGATTTCCTTTTGTGTTTGTGCCATTGTGTTAAAATCCTTCCTTGTTTGTGTCTATAACCTTATTAGAATAACTCGTTGTACATCTGCATATATTTCTTTGCAGAGCCGGACCATGAAAAGTCTGTTCCCATGATCTTTGCGACGAGTTTTTTATAATTCTCTTTATCCTTGCAGATGTTCAATGCTTTTATCGCACAGTCATATAGCTCTTTTGCACCGTAATTTGCAAAGGTAAAGCCGTTACCTTGAATTTTGCCTTTATCGTCAATATAGTAGTGCTTGATAGAGTCGTAAAGCCCGCCTGTCTCTCTTGTCACAGGAATTGCACCGTAGCGTGAAGCTATCATCTGGGACAGTCCGCAAGGCTCACTCTTTGACGGCATGAGAAATACATCAGCAGCCGCATATATTCTCTTGGATAGGTCTCTGTCATATTTGATGATAGAACGAACCTTGTTCGGATATCTGTATTCAAGATCACGCAGGAAGTTTTCGTACTTTGTTTCACCGGTTCCCAGGACTACAAACTGAATATCCTGCTCAAGCAGCCCGTTTATCATCTCACACACGATATCCATTCCCTTGTGTGAAGCCAACCTTGTGATCATGGCGTACATAGGTACGTCAGGGTTTTGGGGGAGAGCCATTTCTTTTTGAAAACTGAGCTTGCACTGTGTTTTTTTCTCTACGGTTCTCTTGGAATACTTGGTGCTTAGTGCGGTGTCCTTAGCGGGATTGTAGTATACGTAGTCTATTCCGTTGAGAATGCCGCGGAGCTTGTACTGATTTTCGCAGAGTATTTTATCAAGACCGTGAGAAAACTCAGGGCTCTTTATCTCTTCTGCATACGTGGGACTGACAGTGGATATTACATCAGCACACTGAATGGCCCCTTTCATGAGATTGATGCAGCCTTCCCATTCTACGATATCTCTGTGTGACTCATGTATATCAAATACATCACCCAGAATAGAGAAGTCGTATTTGCCTTGATATTCGATATTGTGTATGGTAAATACGGTTTTTATATCCTTGTATCCGTCCATCAGACCATATCTTCTCTTGAGATAAATTATAGAGAGTGCAGACTGCCAGTCATTTGCGTGAAGTATGTCTGGGTAGTAGTCCAGACGGTTAAACATCTCAAGCACTGAAGCACAGAAAAATGCATATCTTTCACCGTCATCATAATGACCGTAAAGCCCGTCACGCTTGAAGTATCTTTCGTTGTCGATAAAGTAGAAAGTGACCCCGTCTTTTTCCAGACTCATGATGCCGCAGTATTCGTGTCTCCATGCCAGATCGATAAAAGTGACACATTCCTGTTTCATCATAGCTCTCCACTCATCACGGACAGCTTTATACAAAGGCATGACTACACGTACATCTATCTCATCGCCGTATTCCTTTTTCAGAGCGGCAGGCAGAGATCCCATAACGTCCCCGAGTCCTCCTGTTGCGGCAAAAGGCATTGCCTCCGCTCCTACGAACAGTATTTTTCTCATATCATTGCTCCCTTATTAATGTAGAAAGGCATCGTTTCGTGTCCCGAAAGGTGTCTGCCGTCTCGGATAACTACGTTTTTGTCGGTGATAACACAGTTCAGAGAAACATTTTCGCCTGTATAGGTATCCTGGAGCATGATCGAATTTTCTACGACAGTTCCTTTTCCTACCTTTACTCCTCTGAAGAGGATAGAGTTCTTAACGGTACCTTCAATAATGCATCCATCAGCTATGAGTGAATTTTCGACTACAGCTGTGTCTTCATATTTTGTCGGTGTGCTGTTACGTACTTTTGTATATATGGCTCTGTGCTCAACATTAAAGAGGCTTTCTCTTGTTGCAGGTTCGAGCAGCTCCATATTGGTTTTGTAGTAATCTACGATACTTTTGATAGTTGCGTAGTATCCGGTATGCTCATAGATCATTATCTTCTTTGTAGGGAGATAATTTTTGAAGGAGTCCTTGTATATATGTCTATGATTATGTGAGAGTGCCTCGAGAACCATAGACTGAAGAAGCTCACGCTTTAGTATGATAATGTTAGTCGAAACAAGTCTTTGACCGTTGAGATCCGATGTTTGTTCGAGAAAATCTTGAACAATGTGATCATTATCTGCTTCGATAATTATCTGTTTTCCGACATCCTCTCGATGGAGCATTGTTTTTGTCGCTACTATTGTGATATCAGACTCGTTTTTGACATGATAATTAAACACGTCATTGAGGTTGATATTGCAGATCGCATCACAGTCTGAGAGAACAGCATATTCTTCTGTTGATCGAGTAATAAAATTCAGTATGCCTTTGAGCGAATGAAGTCTGGAGTTTTCAAGACCGTCTCCTGAGGTGTTGTCATAGGCTGTAATGTAAGGGGGAAGCAGCTTTATACCTCCGCTTCTGCGGGCAAGGTCCCAGTCTTTACCTGTTCCGAGGTGATCCATAAGAGACTGATAGTTGTAATGTGTGATGACTCCTACTTTGCTGATATTTGAGTTTACCATGTTAGAAAGAGTAAAGTCTATCAGACGGTATCTGCATCCGAAGGGAACAGAACCGATCGTTCTACGCATGGTCATCTCGGGGAGATTGTCGTCGTGTATATTAGCGAAAATAATTCCGAAAGCGTTCATGTATGTCTCCTCCTTGTTTGTGATTACTTGGATACGATTTGTCCGGGCTCAACAGCAGTACCGTTGTCGATCGTAACTCCCGAGCCTATAACAGTAACCTCTACACCCTCTCCGATCGGGGCACCGACTTTTGCATTTTTGCCTATATCAACATCCGAATCAATGATCGAATATTCTACACAAGCACCTTCACGCACTGTTGTGTTAGCCATGATTACAGAGTCTCTCACAACAGCCCCTGCCTCGACGGTAACACCGTTTGATAGTACACTGTTGATAACTGTTCCGTATATGTTACAGCCGCTGGTTATCATGGAATTTTCAACCTTAGCCTCAGCTCCGACAAACTGCGGGGGGCTTACTGTTGTTCTGGAGAAGATCCTCCAGCTCTCATCCTGCAGAGAGAAGTGAGGATCGTGACCGAGCATATCCATGTTAGCTTCCCAGAGACTGCTGAGAGTTCCGACATCTTTCCAATATCCTTCAAATGAGTAGGAATACATGTTTTCTCCGGCCTCGAGCATAGCAGGTATGATGTTCTTGCCAAAGTCATTTGAACTGTTTGGATCGAGCTCATCCGCCTCAAGATACTTGTAGAGTTTTTCGGCAGAAAAGATATATATACCCATGGATGCTTTTGTGGAATCGGGGTTCTTAGGTTTTTCAGAAAACTTGGTGATCTTGTTGTTTTCATCCGTTGTCAGTATTCCAAAGCGGGAAGCTTCTTCCAGCGGGACTTCCAGTACGGCGATAGTACAGTCTGCACCGTTCTTCTTGTGAGCTTTGAGCATTTTTGCATAATCCATCTTGTATATATGGTCTCCGGAGAGGATAAGCACATACTCAGGATCATATCTTTTGATAAAGTTGATGTTCTGGTAAATGGCATTTGCGGTACCCTTGTACCAGTCGGCTTTATTGTTTCCTTGATATGGAGGGAGTATTTTGACACCTCCGTAGGTACGGTCCAGATCCCATGGCTGTCCGTTTCCTACATATTCGTTAAGAACGAGCGGTTGATACTGAGTAAGAACACCTACAGTGTCAATGTGCGAGTTTATGCAGTTTGAAAGAGGAAAGTCAATGATTCTGTACTTGCCTCCGAAGGTAACTGCAGGTTTGGCGGTAGAAAGGGTCAGAGCATAAAGTCTGCTGCCTTGTCCTCCCGCGAGGAGCATTGCTACGCATTCTTTTTTCTTAAACATATTATTCTCCTTTTCCATTTATAGTTTATGGATAATTGTCTTTATATATTTGTCATCGGTCTGATTTTTCCAAAATAAGAGATTCGTATGCACAAAGATCTATGGTTAGTTTGTTTTTCGTTGCCGTGAGCATGCGGTCGTAGGTTTTGCTTGCACCGTATTTTCTATCCTCAGAGGAAATGAGAACACGGTACTGACCGTCAGCAACACATATAGACTTACCTTTGATTGCGTTAGGGCATCGGGATATGATCACGGTCAGCCCTTTTCCTTCTTTGTTCGTACGTTTGTAGGCAATGACATTATTGGTCAGATCAGAGTCGCAGATATCGAAGCCTTCATCAGAACAGTCAAGCTCCCACAACTCGCTCCTGTCTAAATAAATTGCGTTCAGATCAGCTATGAAATCTCGCAGATTTCTGTGGGTGTCATATTCAAGCATGAACCACTCAACACTCGACTGACAGTTCCATTCGGAGAATTGCCCAAACTCATTCGACATGAAACTTAGCTTCTTTTGGGGAAGGGTCATCATGTGAGTAAACAGTGACCGTACTGCGGCGAATTTTACGGAATACTCATACGGCATCTTATCGAGCAGTGCACGGTTTTTTTCGCATAAATAATCGTATGAGATAGGGAGGATCCCTTCCTTTGCGTTCAATAGATCAAGAAAAGACTCTGTGTTTTTATCTTTGTATGATCTGTTTGATGAATAAAGATCGAGCGTGTATGCCGTCCAGTTTCGGTTATATTGAAGATCAAACCCGACACCGCAGTTTTCTGTGTCGAATATTTTTTTTGCGGTTTGTCCGCTGTCCGCTATCATCAAAATGTCAGGATATTCTTTTTTTACCGTCCTGACAAGTTGTTTTAGGAATGCGACAGCTTCAAATCCGTGTCTGTTGGGGATCCATTCTCCTTTGCTCTTTTTGTAGTCGAGGTACATCATCGGAGCTATCTCGGATACGGTGAGACCGTCGATGTGGTATTCCCGTGCGTAATAGCATGCGTTAGATATGAGAAAAGACTGCACCTCAGGCTTTGAAATGTCAAAGAGGGAAGTTCCGTTGTCAACACGAAGTCTGCTAGAGACATCAGAATATTCATACAGAGCTTCACCGTCAAATTCGCTAAGACCGTGTTCGTCGAGAGAAAAATCGGTAAGATTGATGCGGAGAATAACTCCTATGCCGCAATTGTGGAGTGTATTGACAAAAAACTTGAAATCGTCAGGAGATCCGAAGCGTGAAGTGGGCGAATAGAAGCCGCACGTCTCATTTCCGAAAGAGCACTCTCGTGAATGTTCTGATATGGGGAGCAGCTCTATGTGAGTATAGCTCATTTTTTTGAGATATGAAGCAAGTATCGGAGCCAGTTCTCTGTATGACATATACGAACCGTCCCAACGCCTCATAAATGAACCCAGATGCACTTCATATATATTCAGCGGTTTGTCAGAAACAGCACGTTCGGAAAATGCTTTTCTGATGTTCAACCACCCGGCGTCACTCCAGTCGTACGGAAGATCTCCGTTATACCACACTGTGGCAGTATCAGGAGGACATTGCATGTGTCTGCCGTATGGGTCTGATTTGTATAAAGTTTTCTGCCCGTTAATTATCTTGTATTTATATAGCGGCTTCTCTTTGAACAAACAGAACTCAACCGAGCATTCCCAAATGCCTCTGTCGGATATTTTTGTCATGGAGTGTGACTCTGACCAGCAGTTAAAGTCTCCGACAAGATATACCTGATCTGCGTGAGGGGCCCAAACGCGGAAAGTGATCTTATCATTTCTTCGGTGGGCACCGAGATAATCAAATACACTTGTGCTTATTCCTCTGTGAAAAAGAGAAGCATCAAAGCCTTCTTTGTTTTTCATTATAACCTCAGTTATCATACTAATAAATATATTATATATAAATTATATAGATATTGCAAGGGAATTTTGTCTTTTTTTGCTTTTTAATGTTTTTTTATAAAAAGAATTGCTTTTCGTAACAGGTTGAGTGTATAATACCGTATGTTAAATATTCTTAAAAGGCACGGAAAAGGAGCACCGATGAACGTATTTGACTTTGATAAGACAATATATGACGGAGACAGTACTGTTGATTTTTGGAAGTATTGTTTAAAAAAATATCCCCGCACAAAAAAGCATTTGTTTCACACTGCACTCAAAGGAGCCGGTTTTTTATTGGGAACGGTGGAAAAGACTGCATTCAAGGAGGATTTTTACCGCTTTTTACAAGAGATTGATGATATAGATACGGCTCTTGCGGAATTTTGGGATGAACATGAGTATAAAATAAAGAAGTGGTACCTTGATATGCAGAGGGAAGATGATGTTATTATTTCCGCTTCTCCGGAATTTCTGCTCTCTCCGATTTGCTCCAAACTCGGAATAAATACTTTGATGGCATCAAGGGTCGATCCAAAGACCGGCATCTATGATGGTGAAAATTGCCATGGAGAGGAAAAAGTCAGAAGATACAAGGAAAAATTCCGTGCGGCACAGATACACGAGTTTTACTCTGACTCTTACAGCGACACTCCTCTTGCAAAGCTGGCTTTTGATCCTATACTCGTTCGTGGAAACGACTTTGAGCCTTGGAGTGAAAAAGAACTTTCAAAGAAATAAAACGATAATTTTTCGGCGGCATTATTTCATGCCGCCGCCTTTTATGCAAACGATTGAAAAATAAAAAAATACGCAAAAACTATTGACAAATATCATGTCTTATGTTATTATCTGTAAAGTAATCTGCTTTACAGCTGTAGCGAAGTACGATCGAGGGTGATTTTGTTGTATCAAAAAGATCTGAATATGAGCTATTTGCTGGATTTTTACGGGGATGCTATTGCTCAAAAACACCGAGAAATATTGTCGCAGTATTACGAGGAGGATCTGTCTTTGTCAGAAATAGCCGCGAATTTCGGCATTTCAAGGCAAGGAGCCAGACATCTGATCAAAAAGGGCGAGGAGCAGCTTCTTTTTTTTGAAGAAACGCTTGGACTTGCAAAGCAGCATAAAGATGCTACACGAAACTACAAGGAGCTTTGCGAGCTTGTTTCATTGTTGCGTCGTGAGATCGAACAAGCTGAAGATAATGAAAAAATGATGCAGTTGCTGTCCGGCGTGACTTTATCTATGCAGAAGCTTAGGTTGGACTAATCACACATCACGCTCAAACAAACAGATAAAGGTAAGGTAAGCCAATGTTTCAAAGTTTATCGGATAAGCTTGCAAACGCCTTTAAAAAGTTCAAAAGCAAGGGCAAACTCACAGAAAAGGATGTCCGTGAGGGGATGCGAGAGGTAAAACTCGCATTGCTTGAAGCTGATGTCAATTTTAAGGTCGTTCGTGAATTTGTAAATAAGGTTACAGAGAGGGCTGTTGGCAGCGAGGTGCTCGAGAGCTTACTTCCTGCTCAGCAGATCATAAAGATAGTAAATGAGGAACTCGTTTCACTGATGGGAAGCGAGAACTCAAAACTTGAGATATCATCAAAACCTCCTACGATCATCATGATGTGCGGACTTCAGGGAGCCGGCAAGACTACTCACTGCGGTAAGCTTGCATCTATGTACAAGAAAAAAGGCAAGAACCCTCTTCTTGTAGCTTGTGACGTATACAGACCCGCGGCTATTGATCAGCTTCATGTTGTAGGTGAGCAGGTCGGCGTACCTGTGTTTTCTATGGGAGCAAACATTTCTCCTTTAGAAATAGCCAGAGCCGGAGTCGAACATGCAAAACGTCACGGACATGATATGGTTTTTATTGATACGGCTGGTAGACTTCATATTGATGAAAAGCTCATGGCTGAACTCGAATCAATAAAGAACTCGCTTGACGTTACAGAGACATTGCTTGTCATTGATTCGATGCTCGGACAGGATGCAGTAAATGTAGCGAAGTCATTCAATGACCTTCTCGATATTACAGGTGTTGTACTGACGAAGATGGACGGAGATACCAGAGGCGGTGCGGCACTTTCTGTAAGATATATAACAGGCAAACCTATCAAGTTTATCGGAACGGGTGAGAAGCTTGACGCTATCGAACCGTTTCATCCGGACAGACTCGCGTCAAGGATTCTCGGTATGGGTGATATGCTCTCTCTTATCGAAAAGGCTGAAGCGGCTTATGATGAAAAGAAGGCTGCAGAGCTGGAAAAGAAAATGCGTGAGGCAACCTTCACTCTTGAAGATTATCTTGAGCAGCTCGGACAGCTCAAAAACATGGGTAATCTTGAGTCATTGCTGGGTATGATGCCCGGTATGAACGGCTCGGCCATGAAGGATATCAAGATAGATGACAGAGCTATGGCGAGAACAGAGGGCATAATTCTCTCAATGACAAAATCCGAGAGAGAAAAACCCGAGATCATAAATGCATCAAGGAAAAGACGTATTGCATCCGGTGCGGGTGTGGGAGTAGAAGAGGTCAACCGACTTCTCAAGTCTTTTGATCAAATGAAAAAAATGATGAAACAATTCTCAGGCTCAGGCGGAAAACGCATGATGAAGAGGATGGGTATGAAATTTTAATGTGTAAAAATACCGTGAAAGTACAAAAACGGATTTTTAATAAATAAAAACAATTATAATTTTTGGAGGAAATTACCATGGCAGTAAAAATGAGACTTACAAGAATAGGAAAGAAGAAGACACCTTTTTATCGTGTTGTTATTGCAGATTCACGTTCACCTCGTGACGGTAGATTTGTAGAGGAGATCGGATACTACAATCCTCTGACTGAGCCTGCTGAGATCAAGATCGACGCTGACAAGGCAAAGCAGTGGATCAAGAACGGTGCTCAGCCTACCGACACCGTAAAGGCCCTTCTCAAGAAGAGCGGCATTGTTGACTAATTGAAAGGGGGAAGTTTTGCTTCAAGGCAAAATTGCACTCACGGCATGATATCACTCAAGGACATACTTGCAGACCTTGCAAAGGCTATCGTAGATACCCCTGATGAGGTCAATGTTACCGAAGAGCAGGATTCAGACGGAAACGTTGTTCTCACTCTGTCGGTTGCCCCCGATGATATGGGCATGGTCATAGGCAGACACGGCAAGATAGCAAAAGCCATTCGCACCGTAATGAAAGCGGCGGCAAACACTATCAATAAAAAGGTAACTGTCGAGATCAAGTAACAAAATAACGCACTGACGGCCATTTTCAACATAAGGCAGTCGGTGCGTTTTTTCTTAGTTGTAAATAAAAACCGAAGATATGATACATACTATAAAAAATCATATTCTGAAGGGAACATTTATGGCTGAGTTAAGAAAATGTGCAATAATAGGATGCGGACAGGTAGGTGCAAGCTGTGCCTATACATTTATGCAATCAGGTTTATTTACCGAGATGGTATTGATTGATATCAACAAAGAAAAGGCCGAGGGAGAAGCCATGGATCTCAATCACGGTCTGCCGTTTCGCTCTCCGATGAAGATATATGCAGGCGATTATTCTGATCTTTCGGATGCTTATATAATAATAATTGCCGCGGGAGTCAATCAAAAAGAGGGAGAGAGCAGGGTTGAACTTCTTTCCAGAAATGCAAAGATAATGAAGAAGATAACAGAAAGCATAATCAAGGTTACAATGGATGCTATTCTTCTTGTAGTATCAAATCCTGTAGACATACTGACTTATATGATACTTCATTTTTCAGGATATCCTTCTTCCAGAGTTATAGGTTCGGGGACGGTGCTGGATACTGCACGTCTGAAATATCTTGTCGGTCGTGAGCTTGATGTTGACAACAGAAATGTGCATACTTTTATCATAGGCGAACATGGCGACAGTGAGCTCGCTGTATGGAGCAGTGCTAATATCAGCGGAATAGACATTTCAGATTATGTAAAACTATCCGGCAAGTGCAAAGATATGGAGTGCTTGTATCCTTTGTATTTCGAGGTGAGAGACAGTGCTTATAACATAATTAAGCGGAAGGGTGCGACGTATTATGCTATAGCCGAGGCTGTGCTTAGAATATGCGAGTGTATACTACGGGATGAACATAGCGTTCTGAGCGTTTCTACGCTGTGTGACGGACACTACGGTATCAATGATATATGCATTGGAGTTCCGTCGATCGTGGGTAGAAAAGGAGTAGAAAAAGTACTGGATATACCGCTTGATGACTATGAGAAAACGCAATTGCAGAAATCCGTTTTCGCACTGTCAGAGCTTATCGAATCGCTTGATATAAAAAAATATTAACGGTTGTCTGTTGACAAAATGTCGCGTTAATATTATAATTAGAATATCTTACTTTGGAGGTAAATTATTATGGTAGTAACAAAACAGTCTATTATCGGAGATGTTCTTGATTTTAACATTGATACAGCTCAGTTTTTCCTTGCGATAGGTATGCATTGCCTTGGTTGTCCTTCCGCCAGAGGAGAGAGCATAGAGCAGGCTTGTGCTGTTCACGGCACAGATGCAGACGAGCTCGTATCCAAGATCAATGAGTTCCTGTCCAAACAGTAAACAAGAAAAGAACCGAGGCGGAATTTCTATGGAATTCCGCCTCGAGTTATAGATGTAGGATTTATACCAATGGTTGATAATAAGAATAACATAATTCTCACTGACAGGCTGTTATGTGTTTCAGAGTACATAAGAGACGGAGCTGTTTTATGTGATGTCGGGACCGATCATGCCAAACTACCGATATATTTGGTTATGAGCGGCAGGATAAAGATGGCGTATGCTACTGATATAAATGAAGGACCTATAAGATCAGCTCGGAATAATATAGCCAAACTAGGACTGTCAGATAAAGTAAAATGCATCAAGACGGACGGACTGAAAAATACAGACGGTCTTTTTATAACTGACATAACGATCTGTGGAATGGGCGGAGAGCTTATAGCTCGCATATTGTCTGAGTGCAGTTATTTAAAAGATCCGGAGCTGCAGATCGTTGTTCAGCCTATGTCGCACACAGAGGATATTCGGCGGTTTTTATGGGATGAGGGCTTTTCTGTTGACCGTGATATCAGAGTCAAAGATTCAGGAAAGCTGTATACGGTCATTTGCACACACTATACCGGAGAAAGATATAATTATAGTGAACTTGATCTACTTCTTGGGGCATGTGTACCAAATGACAAGCGGGATGAGCTTTATTACGAAATGGTCGATAGAGTGTTGTATCATTTAAAGAACAAGCAAATGTCAAAAGACCAAAAAGAAAGAGAAAAAGCTGCTCTGTTGTACAAACAAGTTATGGAGGTGTTAGGATGACGGTACGTGAGCTGGAGTTGTATTTTGAACGGATTATACCGCATGATCTTTCTTGTGAATGGGACAATGACGGATTGATGCTTTGTGCGGATCAAGACAAAGAGATCAGGCATGCTTTACTGACTCTGGATGTTACAGAGAATGCTGTGGAAAAAGCGATCTCTTGCGGTGCCGATGTAATATTCACCCATCATCCTTTTATATTTCGAGGTTTAAAAAGCTTCTGTGACAAAGATGCACGTGTCAGACTTGCTCTCAGATTGATTTCTGCGGGTATTTCGGTTTTTTCTTATCATACAAGGCTGGATGCACTTCAGGGGGGCGTGAATGACACTCTTGGCTCTTTTCTCGGTTTGAGTAACACTCGACCTCTAGGTGAAGGAGAGGCTTCTATGGCAAGGATAGGTGATATAGATCAATTGAGCCCGAATGAGTTTGCGTCTATAGTCAAGCGGAATTTGAAGTGTCCGTCGATCCTTTTTGCTGAGGCGGATAGCGGAGACAAATATGTCCGACGAGTCGCTTTGCTTGGAGGGGCGTGCGACATGGATTTTGTCAGAGCCGCTATTGAGGCAGATGCCGACGTTCTTGTCTGCGGCGAGCTTTCTTACAATTCCATTCTTGATGCAAATCTCGAGGGACTTCATGTTATTTGTGCCGGACATTATTTCACCGAAATGCCTGTTATGAGCTTTTTTGAAGAACACCTGCAAAATCATGGTATATCTTCAGAGGCATTTGGTTGTTGCGAGTTCAAGTATATTTGAAATGAAAAAAGCAAAACATCCGAGCGATGTTTTGCTTTTTTGATGTAGGAAAAACTTTTTAAATACCGCTTTGTTTGCTTGTTAAGAGTCGATTGCAGCAGACAAAGTTTATGTGCTGCTATTCTGTCTGCGGCAAGATAGCTTTCGCAGGGGTTCTTTTTTGAGGATCATATATAAATTTTCTGCATGAATACCCACCGAAAACTATTCCTTTTTTCTCGCAGAGAACTCGGTTGTTGTCGTATGTTGGAATAGAGTGCTCGCATAAAGCACAATACTTTTCCACTTCAGGTCTTTCTGTTTTGCCCATTTGCAGCTCCTGTGCGTTTTTTTTTTATGATATCACACAAATCGACTTTTTACAATACTAAAAATGCAAAAAAAGCACAAATTACCCCTGCACAGCTTTTTACAGCCAGATATTGAATCATGGATGCATCTTTGTGT
This sequence comes from Eubacteriales bacterium, assembly GCA_045580775.1. Lineage (GTDB taxonomy): Bacteria > Bacillota > Clostridia > Oscillospirales > CAG-272 > JAZMZS01. Next base: position 6,505 of record JAZNOK010000130.1, on the reverse strand, counting down.
GACTCGCTTTTTACCTGAAAAAAAGCACTCATCCCGCCAAAACCACACGCAAACGCACACAGCACATCTGAGTATAGCGGCAGAGCACTTGCGTTTTTGCAACCGCTTCCTATCTCAAGTATCGAGCTCAAAACCGCAACCGCGTACGATTCTTTTGATGATGCCAATGATTCAGCCAGCCCTGTGCTGATCATGTAAAAAAAGGCAACAAGCATGCAGGTGTTTAGTGTGGATATCGAGGCGTTTTTCAAAGATACTGCAAACGACTCGGAAAAACTGTATTTGTTGTTGCACCGATATGACAAAGATGCCGATACAGAACTGTGTCGCGGTATTAAAAATAAAGACAGAAGCATTGATGAAATAACCGATGACAGCCATATAACCAAGCCCGCTTTTGTACTATCAAGAAGGCCTGTACCTACTGCCGAAATTACAAAGGCGGCTGACGGACTGTTAGCTGCGGGGAGCAGACTGTCTGCTTCTCTTTTTGTTATCTTGTCAGCTTGATAATATTCTTTGACTATCTTTGCACCCACAGGAAAACCACAAAGAAAACCAAACAGGCATGGCGTTAAAATATATGGATTTAGCTTCAGTCGTTTTAACACAGCAGATGCCAGAGAGCAAAGTTTGTCAGGCATGTCTGTTGTTATCAGTATACCGCTCAAAAGCATAAACGGAAAGATTGATGGCAGTATCTTTTCATAAGCGAATACTATGCCTTCTTTTAATATCGGGGCGAGAGTGTCCGATCTTGTTATGAAAAAAAGCATCAATATCACGCACATGATTTCAGATATCCGTTCCGAAATTGACCTGTTTTCTTTCTTTTTTATGGCTGTATTCATTACTGCAACGCTCCTTACATATACATTTTTATGTACGGAGGGAACATTTGTATGATTAAAAATAAGAAAACACGCCGGATGAAAAAGAACTGCAGTATCGGAGAGGGGACTATTGCCTTTTCATCATATTGCGGAGGTTTTTGCTGTGAGATAGCATCGGATAATGAAGCACGCGTGTACGGTGTAAAATGCATCGTGGACTATACACCTGATATTATTGTATTGGGACATAAAGACGGAAGGGTTTCGTTTGAGGGGGAACAGCTATGCTGCGGATCTTATGTTGAAGGAGCAATATGCATCGTCGGACATATAAAGTCGGTGCGTTTTGACAGAAAATGATCAGAAAAATTTTGATGTATTTGTCAGGGTATGTGAGAGTTTCTATTGACAGAGCCGATTATGAGCGATGTGTTATGGCTCTTTATTCAGATAAAATCACTCCAATAAAAGGACATAAAGGTGATGGAGATTTCTCGTACTTTGACTTTGAGCAAAAGATAGCTTCACAGGCACTGCTGTCTATTGAGAAGGCATCAATTTCGGTAAAGTCCAAAAAAGAATACGGAGCTGCAAGACTTCTTAGCAGATACAGAAAAAGACCCGGGATTTTCATTGGTGCCGTTTTTGTAATTATTTCGTTGATAATCTCACAGAATTTTATTTGGTGTATAAATATAAAAGGTCTTGACAGATTAAAAAGAGAAGATGTACTCGAACTTCTTGAAACACACGGAGTATATATCGGATGCTATACTCCATCGCTTTCTCTGCACCGATTGTATAATGACATTCTTATTGACTGCAAGGATCTGTGCTGGATATCTGTAAATATTCGCGGCAGTGTTGCAAACGTTGAGATCAGAGAGACTCAGCCTCCCATCAAACTGACTCCGTACAGTGGTAAGTGTGCCAATCTTGTTGCAAAATGCGACGGCAAAATAACAAGGATAAATGCACGCGACGGAGAAAACAGTATTAGTGTGGGAGACAGTGTAAGAGCAGGGGAACTGCTAGTCTCAGGTCTCTATGACGATAAGATGGGTAGACTTGTCCATACATACGCTTATGGGGAGGTTTATGCTAATGTCAGAGAGAGCTTTTATACTGAGATTCCGCTCGAATATAAGAAAAAAGTGAGAACGGGTGAAAAAACAGAGGATTTTTTGCTAAAAATATTTTCAAAAACAATAAATATTCGCAATAATAGTAGAAAAACACAAACAAGTTATGATATAATAGAGGAAAATGAACAGTTGTGTCTGTTTGAGAGGATCTATATTCCGGTCTCTTACAAGCGAGTTGTTTACTATGAATGCACCGACGTCCCTTGTAAACGAAATGAACAAACTGCATTAAAGATAGCACATGAGACTGTGAACAGGCAAATACTTGAATTTGTCGGTGATGGCGTGATACTTGAAAAGGACTACGATGGAAGACTGGAAAATGGTGTATATAAGCTTACAGCACATGTATATGCAAATACTAATATTGCTAAAGTGCAGGAATTTGTTTATAACGAAGGGTAATATTTATGTTTAGTAAAAGTGTTTTTACGAGTTCGAGCGAGGTCACTGCGGCTGTGTTCGGATCGTTTGACGCAAATGTGAAAATTATAGAGAGTGCATTTGATGTAAAGATCTGCAATCGCACAAAGGCGGTAGCCGATGCGGATGAAATAACAGTCAGCGGAGAAATTGAAAGAAATGTTGAAAATGCGGCAGAGGTCATTTCCAGACTGGCATCAATGACGGGTGCTGAGAGCAATATTAGCGAGCAGACCGTGGAGTACCTTTGTTCTATGACGGTTTCAGGTGACTCAAAGGGGCTTGACAGTTATGACGGATGTATTGTAATCACTTCAAAGGGACGACCGATAAAAGCAAAGACCGTGGGACAGTGTGAGTATGTTGATAAGATCAGAAAGAACACAATTGTTTTAGGCCTTGGTCCCGCAGGAACAGGAAAGACCTTTCTCGCTGTAGCTATGGCAGTCAAAGCACTAAGATCCAAGGAGGTCAATAGGATCATTCTGACACGTCCTGCTGTAGAGGCAGGGGAGCGTCTTGGTTTCTTGCCGGGTGATCTTCAGAGCAAGATCGACCCTTATCTAAGACCGCTGTATGATGCACTGTATGAGATGCTCGGTGCTGAAAATTATCAAAAATACGTGGAGAAAAACACAATCGAAATAGCCCCATTAGCTTATATGAGGGGCAGGACTCTGGATGATTCGTTTATTATTCTTGACGAGGCACAAAATACGACACCGGAACAGATGAAGATGTTTTTGACCAGGCTTGGTTTTAATTCCAAAGTAGTTGTTACAGGAGACCTTACACAGAGAGATCTGCCGTTTGGAAAACGAAGCGGACTTGCAGAGGCTGTAAAGATACTTGACAATATTGACGGTATTGCACTTCATCAATTCACAGAGCGTGATGTTGTCAGACACCGACTGGTTCAGAAGATAATTTTGGCGTATGAAAAATACGAAAGAAAAAAAGACCGCGATCAGGCTGCTTCAGCTCAGTTCAAAATAAAAAGGACGGATAATACATGACAAAGAAACTCAGAATTTATTTCGAAGACGAACAAAACAAGGTAAAGGTAAAGTACGGTACTAAGATGCTCGTAAGAAGAGCTATCGAAACAACGCTTGAATTTGAAGATTTTAAGCGTAGTTGCGAGGTGTCGGTTACATTTACCGATAACGAAAAAATCAAAAACATCAACGCTCAGTTTCGTGATATAGACAAAGAAACCGACGTTCTGTCCTTTCCCATGATAGGAGAGCAAGAGTTTATCGGTGTTGATTCTGTTATGCTCGGAGACATTGTGCTTTCACTCGAGAAGGCACTTGAACAGGGGAATATGTACGGACACGGATTTGAGCGTGAGCTTGCATTTTTGTGCATACACTCCACATTGCATCTGCTCGGTTACGATCATGAGACAAGCAATGAGGATGAGTTGGATATGAGAAGACGTCAGAGTGCGATTGCTGATATTATGGGACTTGGAGTCAAATAAAAAAACGGACGGAGAAAGCATGAAAAAGACAGCGTTTATTTCACTTGTAGGCAGACCAAATGTGGGAAAATCCACTATGATGAATTCGATCATCGGAGAAAAGATCGCGATAGTTTCAAAAAAGCCGCAGACTACCAGAAACAGGATCATGGGAGTGTATACAAAGGACCCTACACAGTATGTGTTTGTGGATACTCCCGGAATGCACAAACCAAGGACCAAGCTTGGCGACTATATGGTGGGGGAGACAGGGTCTGCAATACGCGACTCTGATATTGCCGTGCTTGTTGTAGAGCCGGTTCCGAGTGTAGGGGATATTGAGAGCGGACTGATTTCGAGAATAAGGTCAAGCGGCATGCCATGTATACTTGCAATAAACAAAGTGGATACATCAAACGGCGAGGCAATTGCACAAACCATTAGTGCGTATGCAGATGCCTATGATTTTGATGCGGTGATCCCTCTCTGTGCAAAAACAGGTAAGGGATGCGATATACTTCTTGATGAGATAGACAAGTATACTATTGAGAGCGATTGGCTTTTCCCGGAGGATATGCTTACCGATCAACCCGAGAGACAGATAGCGGCAGAGATCATTCGAGAAAAGATCTTGCGTACCCTCGACAAAGAGATACCGCACGGAGTAGCAGTAGTTATTGAAGCGTTTGAACAAACAAAGTCAATGATAAAGATCAGAGCTGAGATATACTGCGAAAAGGCATCTCATAAGGGTATCATTGTAGGAAAATCGGGAGCAGCTCTTAAACTGGTAGGTGTTAGAGCCAGAGAGGATCTTGAGAACTTCTTTGGAACAAAAGTTTTTCTCGATCTTTGGGTAAAGGTGAAAGAAAACTGGCGTGATATGCCGCAGAATATTAGTAATTTCGGTTACAAGAGTGAATAACAGAGGACCAGATGCTGTGTAATGTAAAGGGAATCGTGCTGAAAACTGCCGAATACGGTGAAAATGATAAGCTGCTTACATTGCTTACTCATGAAAAGGGCAAAATGCTCGTTTGCGTAAAAGGCGGCAGATCCATAAAGTGCAAGCACATGCCGTCATGTGAGCTTTTTGCTTATTCTGAATTTCAACTGTATGAAAAGCAGGGAAAGTATTGGGTAAGAGAGTCGTATTTGTGCGAGAGCTTTTTTAGAATCAGACGTGCTCTTGAGCCTATGTATCTCGGTCAATATTTGTGCGAAGTTACAGCAGAGTTTGCTCTGTTCGATATAGCCGACGGAGAGCTTTTGCGTCTTCTTCTCAACAGTCTGTACTTGCTATGCTCAGACAAAAAGGACCGTCGAATTGTTAAAAGCACTTTCGAGATGAAGGCTGCATCAATTGAGGGGTTTTCTCCTGATCTGACAGGATGTACATATTGCGGTGCCATAACACATCACATGTATTTTGAAGCGATCGAGGGATGCGTTGTTTGTGATGCCTGTAAGGGAATGTTGAACCGAAATGAAGAAGTCTATGAAAAAATGGCACTTTCCCCATTGTTGGTACTTGATCGGAGTCTTATTGATGCTATGAGTTTTATAATTAATGCACCTATAGAAAAAGCATTCTCTTTTGCTTTACCGTGTTCTGAGCTTGATATGCTTTCAAGTGTATGCGAAGCGTACCTATTGCACCAGTTGGAAAGAGGTTTTAAAACGCTTGATTTTTACAATTCACTTATCAGATCTCCCGGAGGAAGTTTATGAATATCTCTAACAAGACGCTTGCCGTTCTTGAATATGATAAGGTTACAAACAGGCTGGCAGAGCTGGCACCTACGGAAGGCGGTGCAGAGCTCGCTCGAATGCTCCGTCCTTCAGACGATATTGAGCATGTGATAAGACGCTTAGATAAGACGTCAGATGCAAAACGCCTCATACTGCTCAAGGGCATGCCGCCGTTTTACGGAGTGCATGATGTATCATCTCACATAGATCGGGCAGAAAAGGGTGCTGTACTTAGCATGTCGGAGCTTCTTGAAGTTGCACGCGTGCTTACATGTGCACGGGTCCTTGCGGATTATATCAGAGAGGACAAGCCCTATGATACTTCTCTCGATGAAATTTTTTCCCGCTTGATCACGTGCCGTTCACTTGAAGATAAGATCAACAGATCTATCCTATCCGAGGATATGATAGCTGATGAAGCCAGCCCTGACCTGGCTTCGATCAGAAGAAAGATCAAAGCGGCAAACAACAAAATACGCGATACCTTGCAGAAGCTTGTTTCATCCGGGAGCTATTCAAAATACCTGCAGGAAAATATCGTAACAATGAGAAACGGCAGATATGTAGTTCCTGTCAAAGTAGAATACCGATCTGAGATCAAAGGTATGGTACATGATACATCTGCTTCGGGTGCTACCGTATTTATAGAGCCATCCGGCGTTGTTGATGCAAACAATGAACTTAAGGTGCTTGAGGGCAAAGAGCAGAAAGAGATCGATAGGATCCTAATGATGCTGTCGGCCGAGGTTGGGCAGGTCAGCGGATCTGTTCTCTCAAATTATCGCACTATAACCGAGCTGTCTTTATACTTTGCATGCGGTCAGCTCTCGATAGATATGAGAGCAAACTCTCCGTGTGTTTCAAGCACACGCACAGAATCGCTCATA
>JAZNOK010000129.1:0-13815 GCA_045580775.1 Eubacteriales bacterium | reverse complement strand
CAATTCCGCCACGCCCGCATTTATTATTTCTTTATTTTGCAACGATGGTATTTTACCACACTGCAGTCGGTTTGTCAATGATAAAATTTTCTTCTGTGTATATTAAAACACTTGTACGGAGAGCCGGGACCGGCTCTCCGTGTTTTGCAGCTGATGTTTTACTGTTCGATATCCTTATTGAGTCCTGCCACATCATCCACAGGCAGCGATATCACAACGCCGTGAGCATCACTCTGAATACCGCACTTGTCGCTGATAGCTTTCATTATCGCAACCTTGTTTTCGTTTGCAGCAAGGATAAGTACTATCTCACGCTCCTGCTGTATCGGTATTCCCCAGAACTGCATTGATTCCTCGTTTTCTACTCTTCTCGAGTGAAATACCGTTCCGCCTGACGCACCTGCCGGCTTTGCAGCTGACATTACATCCTCGCTAAAGCCCTGATTGACAAAAGCCATTATCATTGTATATTTTTTACCCATTGTTACATCACCCTCAGTCAATTTTTCTGTTTTGGTGTCCAACGACTGCATCATACGGGTAAGTCCCGCAGTTGCCGCAGATAAAGGCACAGTAAACGCAACGCCTGTATTGGGAGTTCCGAGATAGAGGCGGTTTTGCATTTTATTCAACATGCTGTCAGCCGCACTCTTAGGCAGAAGACTCAAAAACACCGTCTTATCCACGCCGTCAAGACCAAGCATGTCAACGACCTCTCCTCGAGCCGTTCCCTTCGCTGATGCACGATACTGTATCGGAATGTGCGACTCAGAGAAAAGTGTCTCAGCCTTACCTGCGAGCTTCTGCGATACTATCAAAAACATCAGTCTAATATCCGGATCTTTTCCTTGGAGCTTCATGCATCACACCTCCTCGAAATCTATGATCTCATCGCTGTCAGCAAGCATAGCCGCATTGACAACGATACTCTTGCGGATCTTGTCTTTTCTGTAGTTGTACACAAGTCCCATTATCTGTATTGCAATAAGAGGAGTTAAAGCAACAAGTGCAACAACACCGAACGCATCCGTCATGAGATTACCTCCGACAGCCACACATGTTCCTATGCTTAGCGGAAGCAAGAAAGTAGATGTCATAGGACCGCTTGCAACTCCACCCGAGTCAAACGCAATACCGACAAATATCTTCGGAACAAATCTGGACATTACAAGAGCGATTATGTATCCGGGTATGATTATCCATCCTATTGGAATACCAGTCAGTATCCTGAGCATCGCCAGTCCCACCGAAACCGATACACCGATGGACATCGCACGGTTCATTGTTTTTACCGAGATAGCACCGTCAGTAACACTCTCAACCTGGTGATTTAGCACCTGGATAGCCGGCTCTGCCTTTACTATGTAGTAACCGATAAGCATGCCGATAGGTACAAGCACCCAGTTGTACGGAAGGGTGGCGAGCTCCTCTCCGAGAGCCGATCCCACAGGAGCAAAGCCGATATTGACTCCGCACAAAAAGACAAACAGTCCGATAAAAGTGTACAAAAGACCAACCGCGATCTTCTTGATATGTCTCTTTTTAAATCTGCGGCTGATGAGCTGGAAAATGATAAACACACCTATAATGGGTGCAAGAGAGATCGCGACCTCCTCTGCATAGTGAGCAAATCCAACACCGAACTCTCTGGCGACCTGCTGAGTATTCTCCACATCAGGAATATGCGTAAGCCCCACATCAGCTCCGGTAGGTTTGTAAAAGCATCCGAGGATCATTACCGCGAGTATCGGCCCTACACTGGACAAAGCAACAAGACCGAAGGAGTCACTCGCAGCGTTCTTGTCCGAACGGACAGACGCAAGACCGACACCGAGAGCCATGATGAAAGGAACAGTCATCGGACCTGTCGTTACACCGCCCGAGTCAAAAGCTACCGCGAGAAATTCCGCGGGAACAAAAGCCGACAGCAGTATTACTATAGCATAGAGCACTATCAACATGACCGATAGATCTATCTGATACCTTATTCTGACAATAGCCAAAGCAAGAAATAACCCTACACCTACAGCCACAGTCAAGACCATCACAAGATTAGGCACCGACGGGACTTGTTCGGCAAGTACCTGCAGGTCAGGCTCTGATATTGTGATTATCAGTCCCATTACAAAACCGATGAGCACTATGAGGATGGCTGATTTTGTTCTGGATATCTGAACTCCGATTCCCTCTCCGATACGGGTCATTGCCATCTCCGCTCCCAGCTGGAAAAAGCCCATTCCCAAAATCAGCAAAAACGAACCGACAAGAAACATAAAAACACTGCCCAGATCCATCGGAACCAAGAAGATACTGATAAACAGCACTATTCCGGTAATAGGAAGGACCGCGGCCAGAGATTCAAGAGTTTTTTCTTTCAGTTTTGGATTAATTTGAAATGGCACTCACTCACCACCTGCCCTTTTAATTTCACATTATATTATACCTTACGTTCCAAGATAATGCAAGGAGTAATGTTTAACACATTTTCATAGATACAAGCAGAAGTTTTTCATCAAGTTCGATTATATATGTGTACTTTGTTAACAAAAATCACAATAATGCCGAGTTGTAAATCTCATCTGTATCGTTTTTGATGAGAGTAACCGCACCGAAGACACAGCGGTTCCGTAACACATCTCCGCTCAAAGGAACGTTTGAGTGCTGTAGCCCTGTCCGAGGCAAGAATATCTCCGAGCGTATCCGTGTAGATGTTGCCAAGCGAAATATCCCCCTCCGCATCAAGGCAACACGGTACTACCGTACCGTCGCAGAGCACCCCTATCTGATCTCTCGCACCGTAGCACGATATACCGCTTTCCATAACCGATGCATCCATATCAGGCCATTCAAAGTGCTCTCCCCACTCCAAAAACACCCTCTCGCAGAGCTTATATCCGCTGTAGATCTGTTTCCACTCGCCGCGAAAATACTCATGCATACGAGAGATAATATCCTCATTGAGCTTTTGCTCTCCTCCCTCATTCCAGAGCCGCATCACAGCGATAATTCCCCGATCAGCTGCAAGGCGGCAAAAATCAAAGCACATATCCAGATACTCTCCGAGCTTACGCTCTCTGTCATTTGCCTCGAAAGAATGCAGTGAGATGCTTACCTTGTGCAAAGCACCTGCCCCGAGCAACAGCTCCGCCCTCTCATTCAAAAGAGTGCCGTTTGTGGTGATGATCACCTTAAAACCCAATTCGCCCGCAATATCGAAGAACTCACCAAGCAAAGGATGAAGCAAAGGCTCTCCGAGCAGGTGAAAATAGATATACTCGCAAAAAGGACGCAGTTCTGATGCCGCACGCTCAAACTCCCGCCTTGTCATCATGCGTGGAGGACGCTTTGTTCCATGGCAAAAACTGCATGCCAGATTACATATATTCGTTATTTCCACAAAAGCTTTATTTGCCATCATGTTCTCCTAGGGGCATAGTATAAATTCAGTATACCAAAACGTATGACACTCTGTCAAGATTATTACCCGGATTCCGTGAACCTCAGAAAAACCGTACCATCCCTTGTCAAAGCTAACAAATTACAGTAGACAGCATACAGAAAAACATACTTTTGCTCTCTTTCTCTTGAAATAACGACACTTTTGTGTATAATAATAACTAGATACACAATATGCGGTTGTACGATATATATGACCGGAAAGGACCTCAAAAAATGAAACAATCCACACGACTCACGGCACTGGTGCTTTTATCGTGCATGCTTGCGTCTCCTTTGATATCATGCTCAAAGGAGGATGACGTCAACATTGTTGACTCAGAAAGCTTCGAAGTGCAAACGGACATGATCTCCGATCCGGACGATTCGCAAGATGGTACTGACGGAACATCCCACGATACATACCCCGACTCATCTGAAAGCGGTACACAGGCAGGCTCTGACACATCTGCACCATCTGATACGTCGGCATCGACCGACGCATCTACAGACTCGGGTGCGTCATCAGTCACAGGCGAGCACACTCCTCCTGCATCAGGAGAAGCTCCCTCGGTCTCCCCGGGCACAAGTTCAGGAAATACCCCCCAGACACCTCAAGATACTTCCGGGGAAAACCGTCCTTCAGGGTCGGAACGTCCTGACGACACACTAAGCAACGTACCCCCTGTCACTTTTCCTGAGGATCCCCCTGCAGATACCCCTGCAGATACCCCTTCAGTAACGCAAAACAAAATATACGTCAGCTACTCCTCCGGAAAAGACAGCAACAGCGGCAAAGAAGCTGCAAAAGCTGTAAAAACCCTCGAGCAAGCCTACAAATCGGCAGAAGCTCTTGACGGAAACTCAGCTCGTATCGTACTGTGTGACAACTACACGCTAAACGGGCATTTCACAGAACCTGCTCATCAGAAAAATGTCACACTGACCTCTGAGGGCGGATGTATTACGTTCTCGGGGGCCTACAGATTCATACTTTCGGGAAATACGAAGTTCGAGTCTGTTTCTATAAATTACAAAGGCACCGTGAACTTTGTTGCCAACTACAACTATATCACCTTTGGAAAAGAAGTAAAGCTGACAAATACATCAAGCGGTAACGGTGCGTATGTGGTAGGCGGATACCAAAATCCGGCTTCAAATGCTGATACGACCAAGAACTCACATATCAGAATAGACAGCGGAAACTTCTACTCTGTTATAGGCGGGTCAAGACAAAAAGCATCAGGCGGAAACGAACTGATATTTTCCGGTTATCACTACATAGAGATAAACGGAGGAAACATAAAAACAGTATACGGCGGTACTACATCCAACCATACATCAAAAGATGCATATATCACTATCCGCGGCGGAGAGATAAATGAAATATGTGCCGCAGGAGAAGTAACACGCTCCCTGTCAGGAGACGCCGTCATTGATCTGATCGGAGGAACCGTAAATCTTCTGAACATCAACAATGTGTACGGCGATGCAATAGTATCACTCAGCGGTACAAAGCTGAGATCAGCTAATGTTTCCTACTACAACCTCGATATAAAAGCAGATGCAAAAAAAGCAGGAGGAGCAAAGCTGTTTATATACTCTGACGGTAAATTCAGTGAAAACGAGGTCCATAATCTCGCAGAGCACTTCGATGCGGCAATGACCGTGTCTGTATATAAGAGCGAGAGCAACTCCGCACAAAAAGTAATGTATGTAAAGGGCGGAGCTTCCGGTAACGGAACAAGTCCCTCAGACCCCTCGTCCATCACAAAAGCACTCAAAGCTCTCTCGGAGGGAGGAACCGTGGTCGTTGCAGGACTGACCGAGATGCCCGGCGGTATAACATATACAAACTCGGGGAAAATTACTATCACATCAAAGTACGGCGGAGTTGATTACGCAAGGCAAAACGATGCGGCACTCCTGTTTAGAAATGACTTTTCCCTCGGAGGCGATACGCACTTTGAGCATATAGAGCTGCAAAGTGCGTCAAGCTACAAATCAATATTTGCTCACAACCACAAGCTCACCATGGGAGAAGGCATTGTTTGCCTGCGTCTGAACGAAGAAGCAAATTATCTCTCCGTCATGGGAGGATCGAACAAGGCACAAAACAACGCTCGTACCGAGCTTACTATCAACAGCGGCACCTGGCAGAGAGTCCGCGGAGGGACAGCCGCCGCGGCAAGTACAAACTACACCGTAGATCTCACGGTAAACGGCGGCCGCTTTACTGAAAAGCTCACCCTCGGCTCATCACTGTCACACAGCGGAGATATCAAAGCCGTGATAAACGGCGGCACCTTCTTTGGCGGTATCGTAGCTTCCGGCATTGAAAGCAGCTCCTACAGCTTTAATTCAAACGTGCACCTCACATTGAACGGCGGCATTTTCTACTCAGCGATAGCTGTCTCATCCTCTACAGCAGGAACATTCTCCGGCAGCTTCAATGTCAATCTTAATGGGGGAGAATTCGGACATCTGGTCAGACTCACAGGCAGCGAAGGACTCTCGGGCGGCATGTCGTCTACTCTTAACAGCAAAGTAGATCTTGATGCTGTCCAAACGGGCACATATAATTTCTCAAATCCCGTACAAGGGGACGGAGCAGACCCATGGCTGTTCTATAACAACGGTTATTATTACTACATAGCTACGGCAGGCTCTGTGCTCAGACTCAGACGTGCAGCAAACATAGGCGACCTGCCATACGCTGAGACAAAAATCATCTACGACCCTGAGGACGGTCACGAATGGTCTAAGAATCTATGGTCGCCTGAAATCCATTATTACACAGACGAGCAAATAGGCAAAGGCAACGGAGGCTGGTACTGCTATGTGGCGTGCGATGACGGAGATAACGTCAATCACCGAATGTATGTAATCAAGTGCCTTGACGGAAACGATCTGTTCGGCAGATGGGGCAATCCTGTGACAGGAGAGGTCAATGTTCCTCAGAGGATCGAGGCAAAAGACATTCCCGGATTTGATGATATATGGGCTGCCGGTCAAACTGACATAATCATAAACGGACAGCTGTACATGATGTATGTAACCGAAGCATGCAGAGGCACGGTAGACTTCCATCAGACTATCAACCTTGTAAAAATGACAAACCCTTGGACCATAGTAGGACAGTCTCATGTAATATGCAAGTCCGAATACGACTGGGAGATGAAGGGGCACGCAGTCAGCCAGTCAACCGGCAAAATCTGGCCGAAGGTAGTAGAAGGCGGAACTGCGGTATACGGTGATGACGGATCTGTATATATCATATATTCCGGTTCAGGATATTGGACGACATTTTATAGTTTAGGTCAGCTCAAGTATATGGGCGGAGATCCTCTGGATATAGCGAACTGGAAAAAATCTCCTACACCAATCTTTTCTAAAAACGGACAGATAAACGGATGCGGACACGCTTCCTATGTTACCGACACATCCGGACAGAGATGGATATGCTACCACGCATACACGGGAACCGACACAAAAAGCGGCAGAGATGCATTTGTAGAGCCATATACCGTTGACTCAAGCGGAGTAACCATAGGAAACGGCTCGAAGCACCCTGCAAATCTGGCTACCGTTTATACAGCTGATATCAACCCAATGACCCTCAGGCAAAAGTCTGGCGGCTTCACTCAGGTATACTGACATACGGACAGGAGGAAAAATGGACTCAATTCTCGGATTTTGGTCACAGATGACAGCAAATCCGCTGTTGTTTATTGCAGTGACCCTCACCCTCGGCGTTATCCTGGTAAACGGATGGACTGACGCCCCAAACGCCATAGCCACATGTGTAGTCACCAGGTGTATGCCACCGAAAGCGGCAATACTGATGGCGGCGGTATTTAACTTCTTAGGTGTTTTTGTAATGACACTGCTCAATGCGACAGTAGCAGAAACCATAACGAAAATGGTTGACTTCGGTTCCGATCCGGATCTGGCTATAATCGCTCTGAGTGCGGCTCTGTTCGCGATAGTACTATGGGCAACGCTCGCATGGGTGTTCGGCATACCGACAAGCGAGAGCCACGCTCTGATCGCAGGACTTACAGGCTCAGCCATAGCCCTGCGTGGAAACTTTGAAAGTGTGAACGGTGCTGAGTGGGTTAAGGTAATTTACGGAATATTCATCTCCGTCATACTCGGATTTGGTCTCGGGTGGCTGGTATGCAAAGTTGTCACGAAGCTGTTTTACAAAGCGAACAGACCAAAAACTGAGCCGTTTTTCAGAGGTGCACAGATTGCGGGTGCAGCATCAATGGCATTTATGCACGGTGCACAGGACGGACAGAAATTCATGGGAGTCATTCTTTTGTGTGTTTATATGTCCCACGGCGAGGCTCTGCCATCTGATATAAACATACCTATATGGCTGATGGTAGTATGCTCAGTCGTCATGGCGGCAGGAACTGCAATGGGAGGCAAGAAGATCATAAAAAGCGTCGGAATGGACATGGTCAAGCTGGAAAAATACCAAGGCTTTTCCGCTGATATAGCGGCGGCTCTGTCGCTTCTGTTCTGCTCGGTATTCAGCCTGCCGGTTTCTACCACACATGCAAAAACGACTTCCATAATGGGCGTGGGGGCGGTCAAACGTGTCTCAGCCATCAACTTCGGCGTAGTCAAAGAAATGGTCCTCACGTGGGTGCTGACATTCCCCGGATGCGGTCTGGTCGGATTTCTGATGACTAAATTATTCGTATTTATTTTCACCTGATACAAGATAGAGAAAGAAAGGATATCAACAATGGCAAAGGGCGATAAAGTATATTTTGAAAATTTCATAGAATGCATACGTCTGTCAAAGAAGGCAGCCAATTACCTGGTAGAGTGTCTTGAAACTTACAACGCAACCGCAATAAAGGACATGCTTTCCTGTATGCATGAGATCGAACATACTGCTGATACAAAAAAGCATGAGATGAACGACATGCTCATACGTGCTTTTGTCACTCCTGTCGACAGAGAGGATCTGGATATGCTCAGTCATGAGCTGGACGACATCTCGGATATTCTCGAGGAGATATTGCAAAAATTCTATATCTACGATATAAAAGCGATCAGACCCGATGCGATAATCTTTGCAAAGCAGATAGTACGTGCGTGTGATATGCTCGAAGGAATACTCGCTGAGTTTGAAAACTTCAAAAAATCAAAAACCATACACAGTATGATAGTAGAGCTAAACAACATTGAGGAAGAGTGCGACAAGCTCTACCTTGAAGCTATGCATTCACTTACCACTACTGAGGGTGATGTGCTCACGGTCATCTCTTGGAGAAAGATCTATGAGCACCTCGAATCCTGTGCCGATGCATGCGAACATGTAGGAGAATGCGTCAGATCGGTAATTATGAAAAACACATAATGCCCAATTAAGTAACGTACTTTTTCAATGCTTTCATAAAAGCAGGCAAATGCCCGCTTTCCGCCTCCCGCCCATCCCGGCAAATGTTTATCAGTGTGCAGCGGGGACAGATGATCGCATTTTCATACAAAGTAAAAAACACACCCTTACATTGCCTTTAACATGAGCAAAGCAAGGGTGTGTATTTTTTACAGTAACCAATATTATATTGTTGTACAAAGTGTATACGCAAGGTGAAACGATCCTGTCCCTGATACTTATTATTTATATCAGTCTGTGCCTTTGAGAGAAAGCGTCCTTCCGCCGTCTATTACGTAGGTCTGTCCTGTTATATAACTTGCCTTGTCAGAAGCTAAAAACTCAACCAGATCAGTAACATTCTCCGCCACGCACTTTCTGCCAAAAACATTTGTAGTCAGAGCAGGGCTCTGATTTTGATCATCGCGAAGTACAATACCCGGAGCTACCGCGTTTACGTTTATGTTATGCGGACCAAGCTCCTTTGAGAGTGCCTTTACTAAAGACATAACGCCTCCCTTCGATGCGGCATAACTTGTTCTTTTTGCAAGTCCGTTTATTCCCACGGCAGAGGCAAAGTTAATTATCTTCCCTCCCTCGCCCTGAGCCACCATAATACGTGCCGCAGCTCTGTTAGACCAAAAAGCCCCCATGAGATTAACTCCGATGATGTCCTCTATCACCTCATCTGGCAGATCCACCAAAAGGCGAGCACGCGATCGCTCGCTGCCGCCTGCAGCATGAACCAAAATGTCCAGCCGTCCGAAATCCGCCGCCGCGTTTACCGCACGGTCAACACTCTCAGACGAACGCATATCGGCTACGTAGATCTTTGCTGTTCCTTTAGCTTTGGTAATAGCATCAAGATTCTTTTTCATAGAATCTTCGTTTATGTCACACAAAGCGACCTTAATATTGTTTTTTGCAAATCTCAGAGCAATATCTCCGCCGAGATATCCGCCTGCCCCGGTAATAAAAGCAACCTTCTGCATACCGACCTCCGTATGTATTGTGTGTTTGCTGTTTGACTGTGTTTTTTATCCGCGGATAATATATCACCTAAAGAAAGATACGTAAATATCCTATGCGATACTTTTGTGTTTTACAATACTAAAAATCAGGAGTATCAAAGACTGCCTTTCTGGCAGCTTTCTGCAACACATCGGAAACGTCCTGAGAAAAGCCGCAGTCGCAAAGCTTCTCACAGTCTCCGAAAATACGCAAAAACAGCACAAGTGCCGCAAGGTAGCTGCCTTCACGGGACGGATGTGATTTGTCCTGGTCATACAGCTCTATACTTTCGGCTATGTCAAAAAATGCAAGCCCCGCATAGGCTACCGGTATAGACAGCTCAGATGCGATACTTCTGTATGAGCGTGCAGTAGAAAGTGTCATGCTCTCGGATGTCATATTGTATTCTGAAAGCTTCGGACTTCCGGTTTTTCTTCCCCATGTAGAGTAGAGCACAGGTAATGCACCGTTGGCTCTTATCCTGGCATTCAGATCTCTCACCGCACAGAAAAACGGCTCCGGATCTACAGACGGTCTTAGACTCTGCTCTTGCAATATTACATAATCATACGGCTCACCACGCAGCAATTGATCCACCAGCATGCCGGTCTCACCTTGAGGATCGGCGTGTTTTTCAAGAGTCCAGCCGCCTTTTAGCACCCGATCCACCTCAACGGTATATCCTGCCTCCTGTGCGATCTTCAAAAACATTTCAGTTGGCATTTCGTTGTAGAAAGTATAACTGTTCCCTATAAACAATACTCTGTACTTTTTCATAATATCCCCTTCAGCACCAAAGATTTTTTATTACTTCGACAAGCTCCTCATGCGTCATTTCATCAGCATTGTCAATTATACGTATATCCATATCTGCAGCTCTCTGCCTGATATATTTCCCAAGCTCCCCCATACTCTCAAGTGCTGTTGCAACAATTACCTTCTTTGAGTATTCTCTGCCGAATCTGTCTGCCACGCTGTTTAGCTTATAGAGTTCTTCCATATCAAACGAACCGTTCTTGCATGAAATAAACACAGCAAGTGCCCCATGCATGAGCATTACGTCTATTTCGTTTTCGGTGTCATATTTTCCCTGTTTGGGATCTATATCTCCGTCCCAATCTATGCGGACGCCGCTTTTTGCATCGCAGTATACAGCAGCACCGTCTCTGTCTTTTGCACTGAGAGCACACAGCAATATCTCAAGCTCAAGCACCTGTCCTGCCTTTGTCAGGCACTTTTTTACAAATGAGTCTTTATACTTGATCTCAAAGTCGTTTTCATCACGGTGATATGAGATGATGATCCCCGCCTCAGTCAATCGGTCGAGAATAGCACTGTTTTCTATATCTGCTCTTGACTTGTAACTCATATAGGAATAGAGATTTTTGACAGATGTCTCAGTCTTCAGTTCCGTACTGCCAAGGCCGCGTTTGTTTTCTGCCGCAGCCAAAACATTGATCTGCCTGTTCCAGGCTCTGACATCGCTTCTGCATATTTCCCACATAGCAGATATGTCATCGGCATGAGCTCTGTCGATATCGGATGCTCCGTCAGCATCTCCTATGATATCCCCTCCATAGATTCGTATATGCTCCTTTATACTCACACACGGAAGATCGCTTTCCATCACAGTAACACCGTCGAGGTCGCAATCTATCACTCTGTTACTTCGGATATTGAATCTGTGCATGTGTATCTTGATGCCGCTGTCCTTGTATCGCTCGGATACGATCCCCATCGCTACAAGAAACAGATCATCTCCTCCGGTAAGGTCAAAATGGCACTCACCGTACTCGTCAATGACCGAACACAATAGATCCGTTATCGCACCGATGCTGTTCTTGTTTGCCGATCGGCAAATGATCTGAGCAGTTATCCCGCGGCTCTCAAGTATCTCGCTGTATCTCTGTGCATGTTTGATCAGTGCTTTTTGTTTTTCTCCCACCAATATTACTCGGTCGGGTGGGCGGGTGAGCATTGTGCAGATATTCTCTATATGCGTTTTATCAAATAGTTCAACGTATGTCATTTTTTCTCCTTAACAGACGGTCGTTGTTGTTTTTCAGATAATTGCGACAGTTACATCCAGAGAGCATCACAGCCAAAACAGTCATTTCGGATAGGAGTGATGGCAAATGCAAGGTTCTGCCCGCGTTATTATTATAACATCATATACAGTTTTCAGTCAATAACAAAACCTCTGAAATACAGCAAAAAGGCACCCTCTCTCATCTCAATGAAGAAAGGGTGCCTTTTATCATTTCACAAAGTACAGCTCACAGCTGTTACAGTAGACTTCAGGCTGCTGTTTCGCTAAGCTTACGCACAAGAGCAATAGCGTCGCGGTTGTTGATACTGTCATCAGATGTAAGATCAGCTGAGTATCTTGCACCGTCAACAGCAAAGCCGGAAAGGTAACGGACCATGAGAGTCATATCGGAGTTGGTAACACTTCCGTCCTCGTCGATGTCACCCGCTTCGGTCGTACTGTTAAATGTCAGATCGGCAATAGATGCGTACTGAGGATCAGTGCTGTCGGTTCTCTGGTTTTCTGCGATCTTTGTATCGAGAAGAACCGCAGGAGCATTGATCGTGAGACTGCCTGTATTGAGAGCGGAGTCATAGCTTACACCGGAGAGCGTAGCGGTTCTCGATACAGCATAGAAAGGCACCTCCAGTACCGTACCGCTGAAATTAACGGTAATGCTGCCCGAAAGGTTCGCCATTGAGAGTGCCGCACTTACCATACTGGACTCCCCTCTGCCGGAGATAATACCGCCATTGAAGTTAACAACCATGTTGCCTGAGTAGTTGCCTATGGGAGCAGCTGCATTGTATCTTCTGTTAAGAAGATGAATGTCTGCAAATGTACCGCCGTTGATATTTATGACTATATCCTTGTCGGAGGATATTGATTCTACAGTATCGTATGCCTTTGTAGCGGTCGTATCAACCAGCGACTGACTCTTCTGAGCATAGTGTCCTACGAGGAACGTAAGATCAATATCACATGTTGTAGCTGTCTTGAAGCTGTCAGTAAAGGTAACACTGTTAAAGTGACCGTTGATATAAGGAGCAGTATATGCAGTCTTGAGTGTGATAGAATCAAACACGGTATCACATCCAAGCTCCATTGCCTTTCCTCTCCATTCAAACACAGCATCGGCACTGTTACCCTTGATGGTGAGAGTGCCATTGATATCACGCGGAGTTGCAATATCGGCATAAGCAAACAGCTCTGTTACAACAGTTGTCTCTACACCGTCGGTGGTTGTAGTCGAAGTTGAGGTCTTCGGAGATGTCGTATAAGCATCCACTATAACTATGCTTCCGCCCGCCTTGTTTACTCTTGCGAGAGCAAGGGGAAGATCGGAGATAGGGGACTCGAGCGTTGCAGCACCGGTTCTTGTTCCGTTATCGGACAGGTATACTGTATCGAGATAGTATCCGTCGGGAACGGATGTCTTTGCGTTGAAGATAGCATCGTAGTAGTAATTTGCTAAGAGAACATATCCTGCATCCCCGGGATGGAGATTATCTCTTCCGAGTATTTTTCCTGCGAGAGTATCAGCACAGGTGATAGCCCCCATCTCTACGAGAGTAGCATCAACGCCCGCCACCTTGAGCTTTGCTACAACGTTTCTGATAGCAGGTTCAATGACAGATACGTTTCTTGACCATGCGGAAATATAGTCAAAACGGACAAGAGGGGTATTTACGTATACCTTGTTTACTGTGGGAAGGTCGTATGCACCCTTGATAAGTGAGTAGTACAACTGCTCAAATCTTAGAGCGGCACCGGCACTTCCTCCTGCTGTCTGGCAGTCGTTGGTTCCAAGAGCAAAGGATACCCATTCAGGCTCAAACTCCTCCATGAGAAGATGATACTGAAGTGTATCGTTGTAGAAGTATCCCGCAGTCTCAAACACACCCGATGCTCCTACACCGAAGTTACCTACCATGTAGGTATC
>JAZNOK010000128.1:0-25591 GCA_045580775.1 Eubacteriales bacterium | reverse complement strand
ATCCTTTGTCTCAGCCGGCTCTTTAGCACAAGCAACAAAAAGCGGAAGCGACAGACAAAGTAACAGCAGTAACGAAACGAGTTTCTTTGCGTTATTCATAGTGATTCCTCCTGTTTTTTATAAATATTATTTGTGTTTTTTCATCACAATAACGTTCCATGAATGAGGCTCCAGTACAGCCTCGAGCTTGCCTTCCTTCAATGCCGAAACGCCGTTTTCGCGGGGAGCCACGTTAAACGGATCAGCCTCAGTATTGACAGCCCTCAGATCATCGTGGTTAACTACGATATGCTTTGCTACCTCGTAGCCCTCATACTGACGCAGATCAATATCGAGAGTATGAGCATCATCAAGATCACGGTTAACAACAAAGAGAGTCAACTGCTCTTTTTCTTCATTTTCAACAAGTGCCCCGTCGAGATAAGGAACATCTCCGTGTTTCTTTGTCTCATAGGTGCCGCAGTCGAAGATGACCTTGACGGATTTTCCCTGTCCGTACTCTGCACAGTGAGCAAACGGATAGTATATCGTCTGTGCCCATGCACTGTCATCGCTTGTCATTATGGGTGAGATTACATTTACCAGCTGTGCCTGGCAGCCGATCTTTACTCTATCGGCGTGCTTGAGCATGGAAATAAGGCAGTTTCCTACTACGATAACGTCCTCCATGCAATAAGTATCCTCTATCTGGTGAGGAGCCTGAGTCCAATCTTCCTGAGGGACCTTACCGTGAGGACGGTAAACAACGTTCCACTCGTCGATGGAGATGTTTATCTTTTTCTTTTTCTTGAGCTTTGCTCTGACGTAATCACAGCATGCGATAACATCCTCTATCTGACGTTCAAATGCCACAGCAGAACCAAAGAATGTACGTGTATCATCAGCGGTCTTGTTCTTGTTGTCGTAATAAGCATGGAGAGAAACATAATCACATATATCGTATGTATTCTCTACAACTGTCGCATCCCATGATCCGAAGGTGGGAAGTGACGCACCGGCTGAACCGCATACAGCGAGCTCAAGCTCAGGATCTATCATCTTCATTACCTTGCCCGCCTGCCACGCAAGTCTTCCGTACTCGTCAGCAGGCTTGTGTCCTATCTGCCAAGGACCGTCCATCTCGTTTCCAAGGCACCAAAGCTTGATGTTGTGCGGTTTTTCATATCCGTGCTGACGGCGGAGATCCGAATAATATGTGCCGGATGGGTGGTTGCAGTACTCGAGCAGATGAATTGCAGCATCAACTCCTCTTGTACCGAGGTTGATAGCCATCATAGGCTCAATATCAGCGAGCTTTGCCCAATCCATAAACTCGTTGAGACCAAATTCATTTGAGTCTATATTCTTCCAAGCAGGCTCGATCATAGTCTTTCTCTCTGATCTCGGTCCTACTGTATTCTCCCAGTGATATGCCGAAACAAAGTTTCCGCCCGGATATCTGACCACGGATATTCCCTGCTTCTTTACAAGGTCGAGAACGTCACGTCTGATGCCGTTTTCATCAGCGTGCTTATTGCCCGGCTGATAAATACCCTCATATATGCATCTTCCCATGTGCTCCGCAAACGAACCGTATATACGGCGGTCAATATCGGAAATTATAAAATGTCTGTCTGTGTAAGCCGTTGATTTCTTCATCTTATTCACCTTTCTGTATTTAAAACAATGATCATACTTCAACTACGACTATTCGCCAAGTGTCTTGAGGACGTTTTTATCAAGTGCGGTCACAGGCCAGCCGTCCTCAGTCCATACTATAGTGCTGATAGCAAGGCGTATCGTGCCGCTCTTTTCCTCATCCCTGTACGGCCATGATTCGCTGACCATATATGCCTGACCGTCCGGACCTACAAAATACTGTGCGTGAGCCGCACCCTCGATACCTTCCTTCCATTCGGTAAGCCGGGTACCTCCGTTACCCGAGAGCATCGTCTGTCCGTCCTTATCCACATACGGACCTTCGAGCTTTTCCGAGCGTCCTACCGCCCAGTAATATGTACCCTTTTTGAGTCCTCCGCGAGCAACAAAGAGATAATAGTAATTTCCGTGCTTGATAAGATAGGGTGCTTCCATATCCGAGAGTCCCTGAGCAAGATGGATCGGTGCTGCATCAGGCTCAGCGAGCTTTCCCGTCTGAGGGTTAAGCTTTCTCATATATACTCCCGTCCAGTATGAACCGTATATAAGATACGGTGTGCCGTCGTCATCTACAAACACATTCGGGTCAATTGCGTTAAAGTTGGACTTATCGTGATATGAACGGAGCACCATTCCCTGATCCTGCCAATCGTTCTTTGCCGGGTCGTCTGTCACAGCAACGCCTATGGCTGAGTTTTGGCTGCCCGAGCTCGATGTGCAGTAATAAAGGAAGAACTTGTCGCCTATCTTGTATGCTCCGGGTGCCCATATAGCTCCCTCTGCCGATACTGTCGTAAGCCACGACGGGCGTGAACCGAGAGCAGTCTTGTCCAGTTTTGTCCAATGGATAAGATCGGTTGAGGTCTTGACCACGATCGTGCCGGACATATTGTAGTTATAGTATACGCCGTTGTGGTATATTATCTCCGGACAGCTGGAACTGCCGTTATTATCTCCCGAAAGTACGAGCATCCGAGGATATTCGCCTTTTCCGTCGCTGACCTTATTGAAGCTCCAGCTCTGTGCGGGAGAAGGCTCGCACTTTTCCTGCTGAACGTAGTTTGCTTTCTTTGAAGCTGATGCCGTAGCATACTGCTCGGTCAAGACATTCTGTATAACACAGTTTTCGATAGAACCGTCAGTCGAAAGCACTCTCCAGCACTTTGCTGTATCATTTGTTCCTTCCAGACATACCGAAAGCTTCTTTTCTTTTTTATAGTTATCGGGATTTCTGACAGACATGTACATTCCTGATGCCATATTCTCGAAAGAATATGTTCCGTCATCGTTTTTATGCACTCTCCACATCTGAGACAGATGTCTGCCGTAAACAGCAAGCTTGAGTATAGCGTTGTCTTCCATAGCAAAGTTGTCTGCCGTCACCGCCTCGCAGTCAAATGTCTGCTCGTCCTTGACATTTATTCTGTAGAGTGCACCCTCTTCCAGCTGTACTGCACTCATCTCCGTCTGCTCGGTACTCTGAACATCAGTCTCGGACTCACTTTCAGCGTCTGTAGTCACCGAATCCGAGCAAGATGCCAGCACTGTCAAGACAGTAAGCATAGCCACAAAAAGCAAAAAATAAATCCTCTTTCCTTTTTTCATATTTTATCCTCACCTTTCAAAGTACTGTACTTTCTGTATTCAACAGGTGTCATACCGTATTTTTGTTTAAACAATCGAATGAAATAGTCCGAGCGTGCATATCCGACACTTTTGCTGATCTTACTTACACTAAGAGTCGTGGTAGTGAGCAGCTTGCACGCGACCAGCAATGCCGCAGTGTTGATATCCGAGTTTGGCGTTACACCGAACATATCCTTGTATTTTACCGAAAAATGCGAACGTGACAGGTGAACATACTCTGCCATTTTCTCAACATCCCATGCTCCCGGATCTACATATATCTGAGTCCTCAAGCTGTCAAATGAATGCTCCTGTGCATAGCCCGCAGACATACCGCCTGTCTTTCTCTCTACAGCGAGTCTGTGGAGAAGATCGTCAAAGGTTGAGTCCGGCGGCGGCAAAATAACCGAATTGTGTGCCCCCTTTGACCATTCCATCTTTTCTATGGTGTCTGTGATATCATCCTGCAAATCGGTATAGAACGGAGAATCAAGCGGCAATCCCAGTCTCTCTATATAACCGATATCATCAATATCAAAGTGAACAAAGTTATGGAGCAGCGAAATATGCTCCGCCTTGTAATAAATATATGAGCCTGCTGTTCCGATATAGCAGCAGTTCGCACTGACTCTGACAAGTTTTCCGTTATGGATTATAGATACCGGATTGATAAAGTGAAGAAATATATTTGTGTGCAGTTCTTTTCTCTCGATATAAAAACCGATCTTTTGCCTTTTCAAATGCATGCACTGTTCGATCTGGAGCTTCATCATGACTCACCTTGCTTTTATCCGTACACCAATATTTTACGGTACGTTATTTTAGCCAATACCATCGCATTTTTTCTTATTATCTGTTGTGATTATAACACATATTTTTTCCATTTTCAAGCAAAGATATACTGCTTTTGTTTTATTTGCATACTGTTTATGTTCTTGCATTTTCAGCAAAAAACAGCCTTGCGGTAAAACACCGCAAAGCTGTTTTGCTGAAACTATTTTTGTTTTACTCTAAAGCAAAACTCTATCATTGATCAAGCAGTCCCTCATAGAGGTCATTGATCTCCTTGATTCTCTTGTTCGCTGCCTGCTCCTGCTCAGCATAGTAGGATGCAAACGTGGTCTGACCGTCTCTGAATCTGGTAAACATGTTCCAACGGTAGCTACCTACATTGTAGTAGTAACCAAGGTCAAATACTTTCTTTGCAAAGATTATGTCAAGAGTCTCGTATGACTCCTCGTCACGCACGCTCTTGCCCTGGAGATTCTTCTCATAAAAACCGTCTATGACTATATCAGATCCGTGTCCGAGTGCCTCAACGAGGATGGATGCTCTCTCGATATGCTCGTCATCTCCGATGGCAGGTATACAAAACAGCGAAATGTGGTTAGGTGCCATTCCGGAATTGTAGTCCTTTTGCTCCTCGTCATATTTAGGCCAAGGAAGGAATCCGTAGTTCACCTCAGTGTTTCTGAGTTTGTAAATTCCATCGACCGTAGCTCCGAAGAAAAGTGCCTTTTCATCAGCGTATACCTGTTTCCAGTTTTTCGCTGCAGCATCGAGCTGCCAGTTCAAAAACGGCTCAGATTGACCGAACTCTGTCCAGTCGGTTATCATATTAAAATTCTTCTCAGAATTGAGAGACAGCTCAAGTGCACCTTCGTTATTGATAGATGCAACGGTAGATCCGATAGATGAGAAAGACATCCAAATAGTATCTACATAACCGAGGAAACCGTAAGTATCTCCGTCAGAAAAGCCGTCAATGTTATCAAGTGAAGTTGCCTTTTTGCAGCACTCATAGAGCTTGTCGTATGTCCACTTGCCGTCCTTGACAAGCTGATACATATCCTCGAGCTGAAGTGAAAGTGCCATTTCCTTATTAAATACGATAGCGTATGTGAAGTTATCGTCTATGTAGCTGATATCTCCTGCTGTAAAGTATGTTCTGTCATAGATCGTCAGCTGTTCGTTTGCCGCCTGATCCCACCATACCTTGTTGAGGTTAATGTGTCCGTAATTGCGAAGATCGGTGAGCATACCGCCTGATGCAAGCGTACCGCAGTCGTATGCGGAAGCAACTGCCGCATCGTAAAGTGCATCATTCGACTCGTATGCCGCAGATATCTTCATGTATGCAGCTCCTGCTCCGGAGGCACTGTCCTTGATCTCTCGGATCTCTGTGATCGTAATGTCATAATCCTCCTCTATTGCGAGGTTTCTCCTATAGATAGCCTCATCAATAGCATTATCCTCCTCATCCGCTGTGAAGATGTAGGGGCAAGTAGATACGTTACTACCTGTAAAAAATGTGAACTCGTATCCATCAAATGTCTTTTCGGGTACTTCGAGAACATCGCTTGTATCCTGTGTTTGTTCCTCGGTATCGGAGCCCTCAGCTGTCACTTGATCATCGGTTACCGTTTGCGTATCACCGCATGATGCCAAGACAGGGAGCACCAGGCACACGAGCAGTAGCAAAGCGATGAGCTTTCTTGAGTTTTTCATAATTATTCCTCCATATTTACTTAATATCATTTGTGTTTCTCCATCACAATAACATTCCATGAATGAGGCTCTAACACTGCCTCGAGCTTGCCGTCGGTCAGCTTCGATATTCCGTTTTCTCTCGGCACTACCTCAAAGGGATGCTCCTCTGTATTTGTGGCTCTGAGATTTTCATGATTTACCACAATGTGCTTTGCAACCTCGTAGCCCTCATACTGACGCAGATCTATGTCAAGCGAATGGCCCTCGTCAAGATCGCGATTGATAACAAACAGAGTCACCTGCTCCTTTTCCTCGTTCTCTACCAAAGCTCCGTCGAGATACGGTATCTCTCCGTGCTTCTTTGTATCATAAAAGCCCGAGTCGAATATGATCTTGATCGACTTGCCCTGTCCGTATTCCGTGCAGTGAGCAAATGGATAATATATAGTCTGCAGCCATGTGCCGTTGTCGCTTGCCATTATAGGGGCAATTACATTTACCAGCTGAGCCATGCATCCGATCTTTACTCTGTCGGCGTGCTTTAGCATAGCTATGAGTGCATTACCTACTACAATTACATCCTCCATACAGTACACATCCTCGATATGGTGGGACGCCTGTATCCAGTCGATCGGAGGATTCTTTCCGTGAGGTCTGTACACTACATTCCACTCGTCGATAGAGATGTTTATCTTTTTCTTTTTCTTGAGCTTAGCTCTGACGTAATCACAGCAAGCTATAACATCCTCTATCTGACGCTCAAACACGACGCCCGATGCCAAAAAAGCACGGGTATCGTCAGGGGTCTTATTTCTGTTGTCAAAATATGTATGCATCGAGAGATAATCACAGATATCGTAAGTCTCTTCGACTACCGTTGCGTCCCATGATCCGAAGGTTGGAAGTGCAGTGCCTGCCGAGCCGCAAACACAAAGCTCAAGCTCAGGGTCGATCATCTTCATGACCTTTCCTGCCTGCCACGCAAGTCTTCCGTACTCGTCAGCAGGTTTGTGTCCTATCTGCCAAGGACCGTCCATCTCGTTTCCAAGGCACCAGAGCTTGATATTATGGGGCTTTTCATATCCATGCTGACGTCTAAGATCCGAATAGTATGTACCTGATGGGTGGTTACAGTACTCAAGCAGATGGATCGCGGCATCTACCCCTCTCGTTCCGAGGTTGATAGCCATCATGGGCTCGATGTTTGCCATCTTCGACCACTCCATAAACTCATTAAGGCCGAACTCGTTAGTCTCTATGCTTCTCCATGCAGGCTCTATCATTACCTTTCTCTCGGATCTCGGTCCTACCGTATTCTCCCAATGAAACGCAGACACGATATTGCCGCCGGGATATCTGACAACCGATACTCCCTGCTTCTTTACATGTTCAAGAACATCCAGTCTGTAGCCCTTTTCATCCGAAAACTTGTTGCCCGGCTGATATATACCCTCGTATATGCATCTACCCATGTGCTCGGCAAACGAGCCGTAAACGCGGCGGTCGATATCCGAAATAATAAAGTGTCTGTCTGTATACGCATGTGAAATCTTCATTTTCTTTTCCTCAAAAACTATTTTATTCTCCAAGTGCCTTCAGAACGTTTTTATCAAGTGCAGTCACAGGCCAGCCTTCCTCAGTCCATACGATCGTTCCGATGGTGAGCTGAATAGGACCGTTTTTATCTTCATCACGGAAAGTCCACGATTCGCTGACCATATATGACTGTCCGTCAGGACCGGTAAAGCACTGTGCATGTGCCGCTCCTTCTATACCTTCTTTCCACTCGGTCAGTCTGGTACCGCCGTTGCCCGATAGCATCGTCTGTCCGTCCTTATCCACATACGGACCTTCGAGCTTTTCAGAGCGTCCTACCGCCCAGTAGTATGTACCCTTCTTGAGTCCCCCGCGAGCAACAAAAAGGTAGTAGTAATTGCCGTGCTTGACAAGATACGGTGCCTCCATATCCGAATTTCCTTGTGCAAGATGCACGGGTGCACCTTCAGGGTCAGCGAGCTTTCCTGTCGCCGGATCGAGCTTTCTCATATATACTCCGGTCCAGTATGAACCGTATATAAGGTACGGTGTACCGTCGTCATCTACAAAAACATTCGGGTCTATAGCGTTAAAGTCGGACTGCTTGTGCATTACTCCGTCGATCTCGGTATCCGCATTGTAGGAGCGGATGACCATTCCGAGATCCTGCCAGTCGTTCTTTGCAGGGTCATCAGACACAGCAACGCCTATTGCAGAGTTTCGGCTGCCCGAGCTTGAAGTACAGTAATACAAAAAGAACCTATCGCCTATCTTGTACGCTCCCGGTGCCCATATCGCCGTACCGCCGCTGACCTGCGTCATCCATGCAGGACGCTCGCTCAGTGCGTATTTATCGGGATGAAGCGTCCAATGGACCATATCCTCAGAGGTCTTTAGAGTAATAGGACCTGTCATATTGTAGTTGTAGTAGACACCGTTGTGATACAGTATCTCGGGGCAGCTGGATGAGCCTTGATTGTCTCCTGACAGAACAAGCATCTTGGGATATTCACCTTTTCCGTCGCTGACTTTCTTAAAATTCCAGGTCTGAGTATCCTTCGCCTCGTATTTTGCCTGCTCGGCGTAGTTTGCCGTTACCGCCTTTGCAGCTGTAGCAAAGAGCTCCGAATGTACATTCTCTATCACGCATTTTTCAATAGTACCGTCAAGAGAATACACTTTCCATTTCTTTGCAATGTCATTTGTACCGTCAAGGCACGCAGACAGCTTCTTTTCTTTTTTAAAATTGTCCGGGTTTCTGATAGACATATACATCCCGGACGCCATATTCTCAAAAGAGTACGTGCCATCGTCATTTTTGCATGCTCTCCATATCTGGGAAAGGTGCCTGCCGTATATATCGAGCTTTACTATGGAATTATCTTCCATTCCGAAATTCTGCACTGTAAGAGCACCTTTTTCAAATGTCTGTTCTTCATTAACACAAATGCGGTAAAGAGCACCTTCCTCAAATACAGCACTCGCAAGTCCATCCGTACCAACCGTCACATCATCACCTCCGTCAGTATCGGACACCGATCCGGCATCGGTATCGCCGGGCGTTGTCCCCTCTGTGCAAGCCAACAAAAGCACACTGCACAAAATAATCATAAAGCATAGCAAAAGAATCTTTTTGCTCTTCATTTTTTCCTCCGTATTAAAATCAATATAGCGTGTTGTGTTTTCTATACTCAGTAGGTGTCATGCCGTATTTTGCCTTAAACTGTTTAATAAAATATGCAGTCCCTGAAAAACCTACCGTCTTCCCTACCTCACCTACACTCATCTGCGTGGTGGAGAGGAGCTTGCATGCACATAACAATGCCGCTGCATTTATATCAGCATTCGGAGTAGTACCGAATATGTCCTTGTATTTAACCGAAAAATGAGCACGGCTGAGATGGACGAAGTCTGCCATTTTTTCAACGCTCCACGCACCGGGATCCACATACAGCTGTGTACGCAAGGTATCGAAGGAGTGAGCCTGATTGTAACCGCCCACCGCAACGTTTCCGGTCTTTCTCTCCACAGCGAGTCTGCACAGCAGATCCTCAAACATCCGCTCCGGATCTATATTGACCGACCCATTCACCCCGGCACCCTTAGCCCACTCTACCCTCTCCACAGTGGTCGTAATATCCTCCTGCAGATCAGTGTAAAAAGGAGCGTTAAGCGGCAAACCCATCCGCTGAAGCTGGTTGATATCTTCAATCTGAAAATGGACAAAATTATGAAGCATGGATATATGCTCGGCGATATAATAGAGAGGAGTACCGTAAGTGCCGATATAACAGCAGTTAGCACTCATTCGCATCAGCTTTCCGTTGTACATCATTGAGACAGGGTTGATAAAATGCAAAAACACATTCATCTGAAGTTCATTTCGTTCAATATAAAAACCAACCTTTTGCCTTTTGAGATGCATACACTGATCAATTTGAAGTATCATACGCACCTCCTGTGAGAATAAGTTTTTGTTTAGGAAAATTTATACAATATGATCTTCTTTATCACGTATTTCATTGTGATTATAACACACAACACATTACCATTTCAAGAAGTTTGATATAAGTCCTGTTCGGCATTATAAAAATCGTGTTCTGCTCTTAAAAACAGAAAAACAGTTTGCCCCTCGACCAAACTGTTTTTCTGGTGTGAATATAAATTTTATAAGATTATGCAAATGAGTCCGCCGCTTCCCTCGTTGATTATTCGTTCGAGTGTTTCCGACAGTCGGACCCTGGACTCATCAGGCATGTTCTGCAGTTTTGTATGCAATCCTTCGTTTACAAGCTCATACAGGGATTTGCCAAACATGTTGGACTTCCATATAGATGCAGGATCCTCGCCAAACTCAGACAGCATATAGCTGACCAGCTCCTCAGACTGGGCTTCGCTTCCGACAATAGGATTTATCTCTGTTTCTATGGTTGCTCGTATCATGTGTATGGAGCTTGCCGCGGCTCTGAGCCTTACTCCGTATCCGCCTGCCTGCTTCACGATCTCAGGCTCCTTCAATGTAAGCTCGGATATATCAGGCATCACTATTCCGTATCCTTTTTCCGATACCTCTGTTAGTGCCTGTGCTACCTTGTCGTATTTTTTCTTTGTATCAGACAGCTCTCTGATCAGTGACACAAAGGTCTTCTCGCAATCTATATCGTGTCCTGTGATCTCTCCCATTATTCTGTAATACAGCCCATCCTCAAGCTCTATGTCTACTGCCGTTACTCCGCGGCCCATGTCACAGTCGGCTACTTTGGCTTTTGCTATATACTCCGAGTCGGCACAAGGGTCGAACGTTGACTCAATGTCTGATATACACCTCACACGGTCGGCGTTTTTTCTTATGCTGTTTATCAAAGAGCTCATGAGCCAGTGATCCGAAGGAAGAGTCAACACCCATGCAGGCAGTCTCAACGATATCTCCTTTATCGGAAATCGCTCGAGCACCATTGTCAGAATTGCCCCAAAATCCTCTTCATCGCAATCGAGACAGTTGATCAGAGCTACAGGTGCTGAGTATTTTTGTTCGAGCGACATAGCAAGCTCCCTTGCACTATCGCTGTCGGGGTCGGCTGAGTTAAGTATCACAGCGAAGGGTTTGTTTATTCTTGTAAGCTCCGAAGCGATCTTTTCTTCTGCTTCTACATACGCTTCTCTCGGTATATCCGTGATACTGCCGTCGGTCGTTACGAGAAATGCGATCGTAGCATGCTCACCCATAACCTTGTCAGTTCCAAGAGCCGCCGCCTCGGAAAAAGCAATAGGCTCATCATGCCACGGTGTGCGTACCATTCTCGGTTCTCCGTTCTCAAGCAGTCCCAATGCCTCGTCCACCACATACCCTACACAATCGACAAGCTTTATGTTCATGCTGGCAGATCCGCCGACTTTTATTCTCACTGCCTCATCGGGAACAAACTTTGGCTCTGTGGTCATAACAGTCTTCCCTGCCGCAGACTGAGGCAGTTCATCTATCGCACGAGCTCTGTCATATTCATCCTCTATCAGCGGAATAACCGAAGTCTCGAGAAACCTTTTTATGAGTGTGCTCTTCCCGGTTCTGACAGGACCTACCACCCCAATGTAGATATTGCCGCCTGTACGCGTCGCGATATCACTGTAAATTGATGTATCGATCATTATCCTTGCCTCTCTTTTCGTAATTATACGTTTTATATATATGAAACCCGAGACAAACATATTACACCAAAACACAAAAAGCGGAAAGTGACCGCACTTCCCGCTTTTATGCTTGTAATACTATGAAAAGGTTACCTTGCGAATGCAAGCTATAATATCGCGATTATTGATCTTTCCGTCGGCACTAACATCGATCAGATGCAAGTCCCCCTCAGTATCAATATTCCAGCCGGTGATAAATCTGAGCATCAATGTAATATCGGAATTGGTAAGAGTACCGTCACCGTCAACATCACCGTCGATCAATTTATGATCAAGAGACTGTGAAAGAGCGTAAGCGTGCATGGCAGTATTCTCGTATGTGTAAATACACACAGACGGACTCTCTGCAAAAACATCAGCTCCGACAGTTACTACCTGCGGCAGTACCGTAATACTTCTAAGTGACTCACACATCCCAAATGCATAATCCCCTATCGAGGTAATGTTAGACGGTATCACGACATCGGTAAGACTGTTACATCCGATATAAGCCCCCTCGCTGATCTCTGTGACCGCTGCAGGTATGCTGATATCGGGAAGCTGTCTGCACAGTCCGAAAGCACCCATTCCGATGTTCGTTACACTCTCAGGCAGCTGTGCACTTACAAGTTCCGAGCACATGTAGAAGGCAAAATCTCCTATAGTTCTAATGCCCTCCGAAACGACCACACATCTGAGAGTGCTGCAGTTATAAAACGCCTGTTGGCCTATTGATACAACATCATAGACCTGACCGTTTGAAAATACGGAAGCGGGTATAGCTATCTCAGTCACATCTGTTTCAAGTGCCGCACCGCTGACGGATGCCGTCTTGCCATCCGTGTCAAGAGCAAAGCTGACGCCGTCGGCATTTGCATGTTTTTTGTCAAGCACATCACTATCGAGCTTTACACTGTTATATCCGTTCCACGACGGTGCGGTAATGCCTGTCGACTCATCACAGAAAACAAGTACAAATTCATCCGGGCAACCATCAAAACACCCTTCTCCTACCGCGATCGGCTCTTTTGCACAAAGCAATACATATCCAAGTTCCGTACAGGACTCAAAAGCACCCGCTCCGATGCTCGTGACAGACACGGGGACATTTACACCGAGAATACCGCTTTGGTTCGAGAATGCCCCTGCCGATACAGCATCAACTGTATAATCTGCCCCGTGATAGGTAACACGCCCGGGTATATAGATATATCCGTCGGACATGCTCAGACTGCACCCAGTAACGCATGCTGTATTGTCGGAGGTGTCGATGCTGTATTTCAGACCGCTGCGACATGTAAGCTCCTCGTCAAGCAGCTCATCTACTGCTATGCAGCTGTAACCGTTCCAGGTTGGAAAAGTAAACCCTGATGCATCCGTGTGGCAATAAACTTTAAAATCTGATGCTACACCGTCAAAGACGTATGAATAATCCTCGGGGGCACTTCCCAAAAAGGCGGCAGAATGAAGATTTTCACATCCCGAGAAAGCATGTGCCATCTCAGTAGCACCGCTCGGAATAGTTACATGCTCGAGAGATGTACAATACTGAAACGAATATCCAAACGATGTCAGCTCCTTCGGAAGAGTAACCGATGACAGAGATGTACACTGAGAAAAAGCGCCGTCTCCGATGACGGAAATTGAGTCTACGAGCTTGATAGACTCAAGTGAGCTGCAGCCGTAAAATGCATTGTCACCGATAGTTTCTACTCCGTAGGATATGACGACCTCGGTGATAGAGGTACAGTTAGCAAAAGCATATTTACCGATTGCGGTAACATCCACCGGAATCAAAAGCTGAGTAATAACAGCACCGTTGTATATCACTCTTGCGGCTTTACCTGCCGGATTGGAATTCTCATCTTCAAACTCTATACCGCACCAGCTGACGATGTCTTCAATATAAACATCGACGATACCCTCGCAACCGCCGAAAGAACCTTGTCCTATATATTTTACGGAAGTGGGAACATATACACTTCTGAGTGCTGTGCATTTTCCAAACGCACCCGAGCCTATCGTGCTTACCTTATCCGGAATGACAAATTCGACCAAGGACTCACATTCGTAAAATGCCTGGTCTCCTATACTCTCTATCGGAGCGTTGATCTCTACTTTCTCCAAATTCGGCAGACCTGAGAACGCATAGGCACCAATAGAGGTTATACCTCCCTTGATGATTATCTTTTTTATAGTACCATAGTGAAGGTCTACTATATCCATCCCGTAAGGAATACCGCCGGTCCCGTCATATGTCAGAACACCGTCATCATAAGTGTATATAAGG
This sequence comes from Eubacteriales bacterium, assembly GCA_045580775.1. Taxonomy (GTDB): domain Bacteria; phylum Bacillota; class Clostridia; order Oscillospirales; family CAG-272; genus JAZMZS01. Next base: position 11,844 of record JAZNOK010000128.1, on the reverse strand, counting down.
TCGTTGCTTGCACTCGTCTCGACAGATGTGTCAAAGGCAAAAAATACTGTTGACGCCAACACACATAAGAGCATAGCCAAAGATCTCAAAACATGTTTGTATTTTCCCATACAAAGCACCTCACCGAAAAAATCAAAAAAGCACAGTCCTAAGCTATATTTTATTGTACTCTATCAAAAAAGCAAAGTCAAGTATTATTTGAATTACAAAAACACGGAGTCGCTCAGGCTCCGTGCTTTTGTGTGATGTTATTACTTCAGATATACCCGCTGCCATGTTGCTCTGTCGGTAAAATCTACATTTGAGAAGGTGTCACTGACAGGCTTCTCGCTTTTGTCTTTATTATAAAGAACAGCATTGAAGCACATAATGCCGTCATCGGCAAAAGATACAACTGATCTCGGAATAGCTATCTCCAGGATCTTTCCTGTATCTCTTTCCTTATCTCCTACAGTGCCAACCAAAGTCATAGACCACTCTATACCGTCGAGCTGTGCATTCTGCATTCTCTGACCGTCATTATACTGAACAGAGTCGATACCATTCACGCCGAATTTGACAAGGTAGTAGCTGTTTCCGTCCTTCGGAATGTATATTCCCTCCTGGTCAGAGTCTGTAAGATAATCGTCCAGTCTCTCGATAAGGATGTATATCTTGTCTGAGTCATAAGCAAACCGCATGCTCATCTGTCCCTGCGTGTCACTTCCTATGAACAGAGCATCCGTGTTTGTATCCCATTCATCAGTTTTGCCGTCTATAACAGGCGTTTGCTCCTTTGCATATACAGCGTGATTAAGGTACATTCTGCCGACATCAAGTGTGGTTGAAGTCGGGGAGTTGACCTCTCCCGCTGTGGTGTTTGCAATGGTACCTATGACAGAATGAGCAGAGTCAACAAACAAGCTTGCCCAGTGTCCCTTGTGTCCATCGAAGGGATCATACTTGTTTGCAAAATTCTTAGCCTCGGCACTTCCGATGTAAGTGGACATTCCCGAGCTGTGGCACGACAGTACCGTTTCGCCCGATCGGAACTGTACAAGATACGGACCCGCTGCCTTGAGGAAATTATTGAGTCTATCAGTCGGTCCAGCCTCATTAAAGCCAAGAGATCTCGACCAATTGTCGGTAGTATAGGCAACCGACAGCCTGTAGCTGTTCTGAGCATTGTAGGTCTCAGCTGCAAGAGCTATTTTGCCGTTGTTTAGCTCAACTGCCGACGGCATCTGATCGCACATATAATCATATCCGTCACGGTTGAATATAAACTGTTGCATAATTATCTGAGCACTATAGTCCTTCGGCTCTGTCCAGGTAATGCCCCTGTCGTTTGATCGAAGAAGTCCGACACAGCTGGAGCGTCTGTCCTCTCTCCATCCATGCAGAGCCAAAAGATGCCCTGTCTGAGTAAAGTACACCTGTACTTCCCCGCTTTTTGTCTGCATTATATAGGGTTCCCAACACGTTCCTGTATATATGATCTGCTTTTCGCTCCAAGTTGCTCCGTTGTCGGTGCTCTTGATTATTACAAGTCCGTTTGAATTTACATCCTTAGAATAATTTGACTTTCCTCTGAAAGCTGAAACCACCACTACTGTGCCATCATCGAGAACGCAAAGATCTGCTGTCATAAACAGCATGGTATCCTGATATCCGTTCGGGTAATCGCAGGTGGCAAGGATCTTTTTTGAATTTTTCCATCTGACACCGTCATCCGAAAAAGCACAGAATACCTCCCAGCTGATACGTCCCGACTGATAGGTCATTATATACCTACCGTCCTTCATCTGTCTGACTCTCGGATAATAAGGACAGTTGATACCGCCGAGATCTCTGCCTGATAGCTGATTGTACTCACGGTAATTGAGCTCAAGAGAGCTGTACTGTTCCATTCCTGCATGAGAATCAAAGTCTCCCTGCTCACAGTTAAGCTCGGATATCTCATGGATCTTTACGCCGTCTTTATCCACTGTATTGACACCGTTTGTACTCGGGTCGTTATTTGTGGTATCCGCCTGAGTATCAGAGACATCAGTGTCCGGGGACTCTGTGTTTTGTGCACATGAGCACAGTATCAAAAGCGTACACAGCAAAAAAGTAAGTATTAGAGCAAGAGCTTTTTTATTTATCATAAGCTTCTCCGAAATCATTATAAAATGTCGGTGTTGACTGCCGATGGCAGTCAACACCGACCTCTATGAATTAATTATTTTGATTATTCTCCGAGCAGTTCTCTGAAGGTATCGTTGATCTTCTTTATATCCGCTTCCGCTGTTTCGCGAGCAGCGTCATAAATAGATGCAAAGGTGTTTTCCTTCGATTTTGCCATTGTCATGACGGAGGAGCTCAGTCCTCCTATCTTGTAATAGATTCCTATATCATACATTGCAGATGCAAATATGATATCAAGCATCTCGACACTTTCATCATCACGTACATACTGACCGACAAGTGTCTGCTCATAGTATGCCGGTGTCAAAGTCTTCTGTCCGTCGTATGCAAGCTCCTCTATTACACCGCTGGTTCTGTCAGCGTCCTCAACGTAGTAAGGAACACACAGGAACTGACAGTGGTATGCAGATACAAGATGTCCGTACATTTCCTGATCAGCTGAATACTTCGGGAAAGGCAGAATGCCGAAATTAGTCTCGGAATCTCTGTGCTTCGGAACGGTATTAAAGGTAGTCATGGAATATACGACCTGATTGTTGTTGAACATATCAACACGTACCGTGTCCCATTCCTTCTGACCGTTTACCTGATAGTTATAAACAGATGCCGAATCGCGAATAAGGTCAATATACTTGTTTACCATTGCGACACTTCCCTGTGAGTACACAGAAAGTTCTACCTCGTTATAGTCATTGATCTTCGCAAAGCTCTGTCTCGCACTTGAGAAAGCTGCAAGGAAAGCATCGTTCCAGGTCAGCAATCCGTATTTGTCATTACGGTCCATTATGTCATTACCGTCGACATCCTCGGATACCTTCTTTACCTCAGATGCAAAGTTATCCCAAGTCCATTCGTTGGCTCTGACCATTTCATAGGGATCACGCATGCTCTCGGTTGCCTTTACGAGCTCCTTGTTGAACATGATGCAGTTGGTGATGATATTGTCTGTAATACTGATATCACCTGTAGTATAGAACATCTTATCATCTATCATGAGAGCCTCATTCGCTCTCTGATCCCACCATGACTTTGTAAGATCTATGTACTTCATAGTATCCGAGTTGAGATCGGTGAGATATCCCGAGTATGCGGCGGTAGACACGTCATAGGTTCCTACCATTGCAGCATCATAATCGTATGACGATGTGTTGTAGCTCTTCTGAAGTTCGCTGTATCCTGTACCGCTTCCTCCGGATGAACCGAATTTGATCACATCATTATACTCAATGCCTATACCGTATTTTTCCTGAATTGCCGAATTTCTCTTGTACTTCGCCTGATTTACAGGAGTCTCTGCTGAGTCGGTCTTAAAATCGTTGTTAGCAAAGTTTCCTGAAACAAGGAACGTGAACTTGTATCCGTCATACCATGATCCTTCGGGAAGAAGCGTAGGAACTTCCTCTTTGCTCTCCTCGGCTACCGTATCAGATACCTCCGGTCCCTTTTGAGTGTCAGCAGGCTTGTTAGAGCACGCTGAAACACAGGGCACAAGCATACAAGCAAGCAACAGCAACGCTAAAACTTTTTTTGCTCTGTACATAAACATGTCTCCTTATTTAAGAGAATTTATATATCTTGTCGTTGAAATCAGCTACATCCTTCTTTGCAGCATCAAGAGCTGCCTCGTATCTGCCGACAAAAGTACCGGACTCACGCTGTGCGATTATAGAAGTAAGGTTTGCTGTATAGGGAGATGCTGTAGGAATCTTGTAGTAGATACCAAGGTCAAAACATCTCTGGTTGAATATGATATCAAGCATGTCTCCGCTCTCATCATCTCTTATGAACTGTCCCTTGAGCAGATATTCATAGTATACAGGTGTAGTCTGTACCATTCCCTCGTAAGCGAGTGACTCAAGTACCGTACCTACATAAGACTTATCCTCTATGGTGCTCTCAACGCATATCATACCGGAGTAGGATGCTCCGACATACGAACCGTAGCTCTCCTGCTGCTCATCGTATTTAGGATAAGGAAGAATACCGAAGTCAAGTGTCTGAGAATCTCTGTGACGAGGTATAGTATTGCAGGTAGTAGCATAGAACAGTGCTCTGTCCTCGTTGAACATAGCATCACGCTCTTTATCGTATGTAGATGAAGGCTGAGTCGAGGTGCTGTTTCTAGTGGTATAGTTGTATACGGTGTTACCGTCATTGAACACTCCGCTCAGAGAATCTATGAGCGAGAGGGTCTTGTCAGTGTAGAGAGTCAGCTCTATCTCACCGTTTGCATTTGTCTGTGCTATTCTGACTCTTGAACCGCAAAGCGATGCCTGCATAACGTCATTCCATGTAAGAAGTCCGTACTGGTCATTTTCGTTCATTACGTCATCACCGTTTACGTCATCAGAAACGATCTTGATGTAGGAAAGGAACTTTTCTACAGTCCATTTACCCTCGGTAACACTCGAATAAAGGTCTGTTATATTGTTCTGGGTTGCGAGTTTCTTGTTAAACAGGATTATATGTGTAGCAAGGTTATCTACCGTGCTGATATCGCCTGTGGTGTAGAACATTTTTCCATGGATAGCAAGGTCTTTGTTTGCATCCTGATCCCACCATTTGCATGAAAGATCCACATAATCCAGAGCGTTAAGATCATAGAGAAATCCCTCTATTGCAAGCTGAGCTGCATCGTATGTTCCGAGCATGCAGGTGTGATAAGAGGAAAGTCCGGACGCAAAGTCCTGCGTTACCTTCTGATATCCGCCGCCGCCTCCGCCGGAAGCACCAAACTCCTGAATATCCTCTATGTCGATATCGTAGAGTTCTTCAATGGTTGTGATCTTTTTGTAGTTTGCACTTGCAACTCTCTGATAGTTGTTCTTGTTTTCATCAGAAAAGTCATTCATAGAACCTATACCGCTGTTAGCTACAAGCACGGTATACTTTGAGCCGTCATACTTCTGCCCCGAAAGCTCAGGTGTTTCCTTTGAAGTGTCTGCAGGCTCGGATGCCGAAGTGTCCTCGGTAGTGCCATCGCCGGTCTGTACAGTTTCGTTTCCTTTGCATGAAACAAGCAAGGTAACGACCATCACTGTCATCAACAGCATTGCTAATACTCTTTTTTTCATTTTGTTCTCCTTTTAGTATCTAAAATATTTCTATTTTAAATAATTATTTAAAGCTTACATATTGCCAGGTGCTCATGTCGGTCATATTATGTCCGAGAATATTGTCTGAGTCTGACTCGGTCCTGACGTCCTTGTTAGACAGCAACAGTGTTGTACGCAGTCCTTTTTCGGTAGTAATTCCGAGATCAGCCTTTTTTAATCTTATCTCAGCCGAATATCCGGTATCAGTATCATCATCGTTACCTACCGTGCCTACACAAATCACCTTAGCCTCAAAGTCACCTGTATGATCTGACGGACGCTTGTTTACGAATTTCTGGACATTGCTGATGCCTTTTGCATTAATAACGACCTTGTAATACTCCTCTCCGCCCTCGGATGCAACAAAGACGGACACGCTGTCCTTAACCTCGTCCAAATACTGATCGAGCCTTTCTACAAGAATGTAGATATTCTCATCATCTTCGGTAAAACGTACCGACGCCTGTGCCTGAGATACAGAACCTACAAACACAGCATCCGTATTGTCCTTCCACTCAGCGGAATTGCCGTCAAGTGTTACTGCGTGCTTATCTGATGCAAGATCGTGATTCAAATACAAGCTTCCGTATGTTATGCGTCTGACTTCGATGTTGCCTACCTTAGAGTCATCATCGTGAACGGACATAACCTTGTGCGTTCCGACAACCTCAAGTGAGCCCCAGTAGGTCTTCGCCAGTCCATCAAAGGGTTTGATCGCTTCAGAAAAATTCTTGCCGTTGCAATCACCTATGAGAAGGTGCATTCCGTTACCGTTGTAAGAAATGAGAGTCTCGCCGCTCTCCATTTGAGCCGTGTACGGACCTGAGCCGTGTGTTTTAGTCACGAACTTATCCGACGGTCCTTCCTCCTCTATACCGAGAGGGGTCTTCCAGTTATCGTAGGAAATACCGACGCTGATGCGGAACTGCTTTTGCAGGTCGAGAGTCTCACATGCAAGCATGATATTGCCGTTGTGCAATTGTGTCGCAACAGGCATCTGATCGTTGAAGAACTTATGTCCCTGTTGCATACCGATGTATGTTTGCATTACTCTGTCAGCCGCATACGGTGCCGAGGTTACATTAGGAGTCCAGGTCTTTCCGTTGTCAAATGAACGGATGATCGCAGAGCCGGATGAACGTATAGTTTCATTATACCCGTACAGATAAGTGTAAGGTGCTGTATGGGTAAAGTATACCTGCACCTCGCCGCTTGACAGCTGCATGATATAAGGCTCCCAGTTCATACCGAGATAGATCGTCTGCATATCCGACCAGGTCTTTCCTCCGTCCGTAGAACGTCTGAGTACAAGGCCGCTCTTGTCCATTTCGCTGGTATAAGAGCCCCACGATTTCGGTCTGAAAGAGGCTACCGCGAGAATATCTCCGCCCTCAAGTACTACCGCATCGCAGGTCGCATATTGGGTGGTAGATGTTTGCTCGAACAAAAACTGAGAATCACTCCAGTTCACAAGATCGGTACTGGTAATGTACTTGACAGACGGACCGGTCTCTCCGGTGTTATAAAAGAGAATATAACCGCCGTCGGCTGTCTGCTTTAGTCTGGGATAATACGGTGTCGTGGTGCCAAGATGCTTTCTGTGCACCTCTACAAACTCACGGAAGTTCGCTTCAAAAGTTGCTTTTCCAACAGCATTCGCATGTGAGTCCGTTTGTGCTTCACAGTTAAGCTCGGAAATAGAACTGATATGCACATCCCCATAGGTTATCCCGCCGACAGTCTCTGTCTGTGTAGTATCGGGTGTAGTATCAGCCGATGTGTCTGTAGTCACATTCTCTGAAGTCTGAGCACACGAAAACAGTGCCAGAGCAGAAACCAGAGCAAGTGACACACAAAACAATCTCTTTTTGTTCATGTGATCCCCCCTCACGATCATTTCGCACATCAAATGTGCGTTTCGCTGTGTTTTTAAAAGCAATTATATGCACAATGCACATAACATTTTGCAATAATCACAATTGCTTTTTGTGTGATTTGTGAAAATTCCACAAAAAACGTTTCTAAATAGCACTTTTCCCTTACCGCGAAAATCGCAGTAAGGGTAAAAGTGTTTGGCTGTTATTTACTTACAAAAAACGCTGAATGCGTAAGCACCGAAGTTTGTTCTGTCGAGTTTCTTGATCTGCTCGACGATCTCCTTTGCTTCTCTCGTAAAGCCAAGTCCAAGCTTGCCGAATGCGATCAGAAGCTTGCCCTTTACAGTATTTCTCTCGTCGAAGTTATACTCAAAAGGCATAGGCGTGGGAGAACCAACTCCGTAGTATGCAGGAATATCCTTGTTCTTTATCGTAGTCTCTCCGAGATCTATCATCTGGCAAAGGAGCTCTCTACCCTCGTTGATCCTGCCTACCTTGTAAAGAGCAAGTGCTCTAAAGTAGCTGATCTCAGTGGGTGCAGAGGTCTCAACGCAGGCAAGAGCGTAATACTTAGCTGCGTTATCACTGTCTCCGAGCATCTCATACGCCTGAGCCATACCGTAGTTAAGATGTGACTCCTGAGCGAAGTAGTTCTTCTCTTCACCGTAACAGAGCGGGAATGTATAACCTGCCTCAAACTCAGCAAGTGCACGTGCTGCATCTCCGTCCTCAAGTGCCTTGAATCCACGGAGAGCCTGAAGCCATGCATGGTGACGTGTAAGATTACCCTCTCCTCCCTCGTATGTATGGAAACGGTGTCCGAGGAGGATATTCTTTGCATCGTCGTACTGACCAAGCTCAGTATAAAGGATTGACTTGTCAAGAGTGCAGTCATCACGCTGAGCTGTAAGCTCGGGGTGTGCATCGTGAAGGGCAAGTCTCTGCTCAAGCGAAAGGTTGCCGTTCTTGTAGAGCTGAACGAGCTCATAGAATGCACGTGTATCATCAGGCATAAGCTCAACTGCCTTCTCCATCATGAGCTTGGCACCGGTGAGGTCATGCTTCTTGTCCATATATGCAATACCAAGGTTGCGGTATGCAGGACCAAAGGTAGGAATGCCGCGGATAGCACTTGTCCATCTGGAGATAGCACAGTCATAGCGGCGGCGGTCATAGTAGAGGCATCCGAGATAGTAATCCGCCTTGGGTGTGCCTGCCCACTTGAGAACTGCTATGTCATCGAGACGTGCAGGGAAACAGCACTTCCAAGACTGAGCGTCAGCCTCATCTACAAGCGAACGGTCTCCCTTGAGATATGCGAGATAGTAGAGCACCGTGGGCTTTGTCTTGTCAGCCTTTTCGAGCTCTGCTATTGCCAGATCAACAAATCCTGCATTCATATAATCTACAGCACGGTCTATGTAATACTCATGCTTGTCGCACTGAACCTCAAAGAGCGGGTCAAGTGCGTCTATCTGTGCCTGTACATCAGCATCGCGGGTGATAGCCCATTTGAGCTTGAGGGCGTTGAGGTTCTTTACATTTACCGAGAGAGAAGTCTCGAGATGCTCAAGAGCGATGTCGTAATCTCCTCTTATGCAGTCAATGCATGCAAGTGCATAGTATGCACCTGACATATAGTTATACTGCCATGCACTTCTGTAAAGTGTATCGTACGCTTCATCAAGTCTGCCGAGATATCTGAGTGCAAGTCCCTTATGGTAGAGGGCTTCTGTGTCGGCAGGGTTGTCGTTTCTGAGAGTAAGACGGGCGATCGCCTTGTCATAATACTCAATTGCACACTCAAACTCACCTCTGGCAAGATAATAGTTACCCATTGCGGTGTTGGAGCGTGAATCTCCGGGATCGCGGCGAAGAGCCTCTTCGAAATAGTCAGTCGGCTCATACGCAAAGTGTCTGTACTGTGTGAGGTGCTGTCCGTTGATGACAAGCTCCTCGATAGTTTCGATCTGCTCGGGAGGAAGTGCGGGCTTTCTGGGAGCGATAGGTTTCTTGTTTCCTCTGATATAGGGCTTGTGTCCTACAAGCAGCTTTCCGTCTGCAGATGTAAGAGTCGCACTGATCTTGTCGTAATCGACATTTGCATCAATGTACTTTTCGTATGTATTCTCGGGAGAAAGATCGCATGTATCCTCGAATATTACCTTGTTGCCTTCCTTGACAACGATCTTGCATCCTTCAAAAACGCCGGTTGCATAATATCCGAGATACAGCTTGCCATCTCTCATCTCACAGTTTACGGCTGCATCTATCGTCGCGTTCTTTACTTCTCCTATGTTCTTTACAGGATACCAGTACTGATCGAATGTTCTTGTCTCATAGGGCATTACCCAGGTAAAGTCAGGCTGGTTATCGGTATAGACACCTGTCATCAGCTCTATGTACTTGGATCCGTTATCGGTAAGGTTGGCACACCACTTATCACCGAAGGGGTGATTTCCCCAGTGCCACATCTTCTTACCGGGGGAGATGTGATGGTCAGCTACGGTAACTACGCCCGCCTGCTTGCCCTCATCGTATCCCGCTACAAAGTCCATATCGCACTGACCCTTGGAAATAAGGTATGAGGAAGGAACTCTGACAGCACTTACGTCATGGATATCCGTTCCGTCACCAAAGTCAAAAGGACGAGCGGTGTGGTATACGCCCTTTGCTATCGGCCACTCAAGAATAGCTCTGCGGTCATGGTCGTTGACCCACTCTACATCAGGCGGGAACACGACTCTGTAATCCTTGTTTATCTCAACTGCGAGATTAGCCCACCACATGATAGGCTGAGGGAAAGGTGTGCGGTTGTACACCTGCACCTTTGCCTGAACATAGCTTCTGCCGCTGGGAACAGTGATTCCTGCCATTCCCTTCATTCTGTAAAGAGGATCTACCTCACCTACCCAAACGGTCTTTTCGCCGTCCGCATCCTCTGTTATGGTAGCTTCCAGAGGCATATAGGTGGTAGGACGGTGATGCTGAGGCCAGTTGAACTCAATACCACCGGATACCCAAGGACCTGCGAGTCCGACCATTGCAGGCTTGATCACCTCATTGTGATAAACAAAGTCGTAGTTGGATGTTTTGTCGAGAGCTCTCTGGATCTTTCCGCCTATCTCGGGCAGAACCTCCACTCTGATATACTCATTCTCCAAAACTGCCGCATTGTAGGTGACATCGGTCTTTTCGTCGCTTATCTTCGTTGTGAAAGGGACGGGATACAGATGTCCGCTTGCTCCCTGATACGGCTTCTTCTCAAAAAACATAGGAAGAGACTCGGGAGCCCCGGGCTGATACGTCGGGATGGTGAGGGGCGTGAATTCTGTGACTGTTTTCTTAGCCATTTTCATCTTCTCCGTAATTATTGTGATATTTTGAAATTATTTTACAACTTCATTATATAACAAAAATCACCGTCTATCAAGTCAAAGTATATTTTTTTTGCAACTTTTTAATTTGTCTTGACAAACGTATTTCTATGATGTATAATATTATACCATTTCGCAAAATGCACCAAAAAACGCGGAGGATGCCATGACTATATATGCATTTTACCAAGAAGGCAGCTCAACACACTGGATAGATCAATATATAAAGGGAATAAAGGACGAAGCAAAACGCAAGGGAGACGATATGGTTGCCATCGAATGCGGTCTTGACAGCTCTGCTTTTCCAAGCGAACTATCCACAGTCGGTACAGCTATAGTCATTTGCGGTACTTACAACTGGACAAAGAGTATTTGTTCTCTTCTCTCTGACATCCATATAAAGCCAATAGTCATAGGCTATGACTCGTCCGACGACATAGCCGCAACAGGCTATGTGCTGATGGACTATAAAAAGGCGATCACGGATCTTCTGGACTACTTTGCCTCCTGCCACAGAAACCGCGTAGCGTTGTTTGCTGTCAGCCTGGAATCTCCTTCAGACAAAATAAAGACCGAAGCATTTCTTTCATACTCTGACAAAAACGGTAAAAGATTCGATCAGAAGGACATTTTCTATTTTCGCGGAATGACTCGCAACACCTGTGAGTCATTCATCTCGGTATGCTCAGACTATGATGCGGTAATCGGTACCAACGATGTGTCTACCGTAATACTTCTGCAAATGCTGAAATCTAACGGTATTAAGGTCCCGGATGACATATTTGTCGCTTCCTTTGGAGATGCCTCCCTGTCCAAGAGCACCACTACAGAGCTGACACTTGCTCTGCTCGACTGCCGCAGCGTCGGGATACAGGCTGCCAAGATGTACCGTACGCTTGCGGGCTCGGAGTTAATATCAAACCTGGCAATGCGGCTGGGGTGTACAGTAGACATCAGAAACAGCACAGCAAACATTCCAATGAACATGACACGCTCGGCTGCACATTCCGAAAATGCCGAAATCTCTCACAACAGCTTTTTTGCAGACCCACATATAAACGAAATAGTGATAGCGGAGAGGCTGCTTGAAAAGTGCGATTCATTAGACCTTGAAATAATGCGGTCTCTTGTCAACAAAGAAAAGTACATTGATATCGCGGACAAATTACATGTATCCGAAAACACTGTAAAATACAGAATAAAACGGCTGCTCAACTTTGCAAAGCTGGACTCAAGAGGTGCATTGACCGATCTTATGAAGGGTTACCTTTCATAAATCAATCATCTTCTCTGTATTCTCGAAATTTTTTGGCGTTTTTTTGAATA
>JAZNOK010000127.1:0-2048 GCA_045580775.1 Eubacteriales bacterium | reverse complement strand
CACATCTGAGGATTATGCTGCTATAGCTCCTTCAGTACAGAAAGCTGTAAACACGGTAAAAGAGAAAAACGGTGAAGGTAACGATTTTCTCGGATGGGTAGATCTTCCTGTTAATTACGACAAGGAAGAATTTGCACGTATTAAGGTTGCTGCAGAGAAGATAAAGAACCTTGCAAAGGTATTTATTGTTATCGGTATAGGCGGCTCATACCTTGGTGCCCGTGCAGCTATAGAATTTGTAAAAAGCCCTATCTATAACAATCTCAACAAAGACACACCTGACATCTATTTCTCAGGTAACAGTATAAGTGCCTCCGCCCTGAAAGAACTTCTGGATATTTGTAACTCAACTGATTTTGCTATCAATGTTATTTCGAAGTCAGGTACAACTACAGAACCTGCTGTTGCATTTAGATTTTTCAGAGAGCTTCTCGAGAAAAAATATGGCAAAGAGGGTGCCCGTGAAAGAATCTTTGTTACAACTGATAAGGCCAGAGGAACATTAAAGCAGTTTTCTGATGAAAGCGGCTACGAGACTTTCGTAGTTCCGGATGATGTCGGAGGAAGATACAGCGTTCTTACCGCTGTAGGCCTGCTCCCCATAGCTGTCGCAGGTATAGATATTGATGCTATGATGGCAGGAGCAGCTGACTCGAGAGAGAAATATCTGTTTTCTGTTGACAACGACTGCGTAAAATACGCTACTATAAGAAATATTCTTCTCAACAAGGGTAAGAATGTTGAAATTCTTGCTGCTTACGAGCCTTGTGCTCAGATGCTTTGTGAATGGTGGAAGCAGCTTTACGGCGAGTCTGAGGGAAAAGACGGACTCGGCATTTACCCCTCATCCGTCATATTCTCGACCGATCTTCACTCACTCGGACAGTATATTCAGGACGGTCAGAGAATGCTCTTTGAAACCGTTCTTGATATCAAAGATGCCGGAACAAAGCTTGATATTCCGTACGACGAAGCTAATGTCGATGGGTTGAATTTCCTTGTCGGCAAGACAGTGAGCGACGTATGTTCAACTGCTATGCTCGGAACACTTTTTGCACATTCTGACGGCAATGTTCCTAATGTTGTACTTGAACTTGATGACAGAACTGCATATTCATTTGGATATCTCGTATATTTCTTCGAACTTGGCTGTGCGATCTCCGGCTATACTCTTGGAGTTAATCCCTTTAATCAGCCCGGTGTTGAAGCATACAAGAAGAATATGTTTGCTCTTCTCGGTAAATCAGGTTATGAAGCTGACAGAGCTGCTCTTGAAGCCAGAATGAAGTAAGCTATAAATAATTGAGTTAAAATTATTTAAAAAGTTTAAAAAAACTATTGCTATAATCTGCTTTTTGTAGTACAATATCTATGTAAAGCAGGTTATAGCTTGCTCTCGAATGAATGACAACGGTGACTGTCTCATTCGTGTAATGCACAAGTACAAAGGGTCGCCGAGGATGGAGATTATTATGGTTAAACTTTTAGTTGGCGTTAAGGGTACCGGAAAGACAAAGAAACTTATTGAAATGGTAGGCTCGGCACTCGATAGCTCTAAAGGAAACGTAGTAGTTGTTGAAAAGGGTAACAAGCTCATATACGACATTAACTACAAAGCACGTCTCGTTGATACTGAACAGTATGCTATCGAAGACGCTCAGTCACTTTACGGCTTTATCGCAGGTCTCGTTGCTGCAGACCATGATCTGACCGACCTCTTTATTGATAATACAATGAAAATATGCAAGTATGAGAACGAAGCTTTCTTCACACTTGTTGATGAGGTTACAGCTCTCGCAGAGAAGGCAGGATTTAACTGTGTTATTTCAGCTTCTCTCCCCGCTGAGGAGCTCCCCTCAAAGTACGCTAATATAATTTAAGCTACATAAAAAATTATCCCCCCGATCATGATATGCACCCCAAAAGTTAGACACTTTTGGAGGTGCATATTTTTATGTCAAGAAAAAACAAAACATACTCGCCAGAATTCAAAATCGGTGTTATAATGGATATGCGAGAACACTCTTTAGCGTATCGAGAAACGGTAA
>JAZNOK010000126.1:0-7439 GCA_045580775.1 Eubacteriales bacterium | reverse complement strand
GTATCGCCCATAACAACTGATACAGGACTATAAACAACGAGTAAAACGGTGTAACGTTAAATACACAAATAAATGTGCTTATGATCATGCCTATAACCATAGAAAGTATCTTGACGGTATTAGAGGATGAACGAATATTGTAAAGTCTCTCGCAAGTAACTGTAGCATCAACAGTACTCTTTGCACCTGATATTGATACCACGCCTGAGTTGATCTCATCTTCTACGTGCGAAATATTCTCTCCCACCTTACATTTTACAACTCGAATAGGATACTTGTTTGTGTCAATGTATTTCGAGAGAAGATCATCATCAATATTAGGATCAAAAGTTCTCAATACACCGCAAATTCCACACGCAGACATTCTTGAAATAACATTTTCGAAATCCACATCGAGACTATACTTGATATAGAACTTCGCACATAGGAAATCATCCTCTGCTACGTACATGTGCGTATACTTATTATCATCCGTTTCGTCTTTACGAGCAAAAATATTATAGCTTTCAAGGAATGATGCTTTGCCTATTAGTATGCGTTTTCCATCAACGAGAGCTTCTATTCCGTCGGTTTCACAAGACAGGATCTCAACATCGGTCGAAGTGCCTATCTCAATAGTAGACAAGGAGAATACATCCTCAAGAGGACCTCCTAAGCGAGAAAATACGCTAGAGGTGTTATACAAAATTCGGTCTATTCTCGACTCACCGTATACCTTAACGCTCTTTAGCTTAACGCAATATGACGGGAAGACCTCTTTGTCCTCAAAGCTGATGATAGAAGAACCGGAATACTCCTCAAGTGCCGCATCGCCAATAATAGCAGAGCCGCTCTCGTAAGTATCGATCGAAGCTTTGGAAATGGGTAACGCCAATGAAAAATATACAGCAAAAGGTACAAATGCAGAAAAAGCCATTCCTGCTATTTTAAGTGCCTGAGAGTGATCAGCATGAAGCACATAAGACAGAATATACAGCACTACAGCAACTCCCAAACTCAATGGCAACAATATCTTGTCCTGTGCCGAGCTATCAGCCTGTTTAGTTCTTGCAAAAAAGTCATTGATAAAATTACCTTTTCGAATACTGATGAGTTTAACCTCTTCATCTTCGCCCAATGCCTCGTATGCTGTGACCTCAGGAGATTTTGAAGTTCCGATGCTGACAACGGCAGCAGATTTAGTCTTTGTGCTGGAAATTATTTTGAAGGCCATATAATCACGCCTTACAACTACAAACTCATATAGCAAGCTAAGCCACAAGCTTGTTGCAGCTGCAAAGTTGTAAAGCACGATAGAACCTTGCATAAAGCAAGTAACAACATTTACAATTACAGCTACAGCAAACACAGCAAGTGCAATACTGTTACCTGATGGTTCGAGCGAAGTGATATCCAGTATACCCTTTTTCAGAACAGAATAAGAAAGTGCCCCAACTATCAAAAGAAGCTGTAAATCTATCATTATATGGGACACAGGATAAGCCTGTGCGTTAAATATTCCTCCGAGACTAACCCCGAGCATACCTAGGTTTTCGTAAAGCAATATTAGAATGCAAAAAACAGCACTCAATGATATTCTTATTTTCAGTCCCGATAATTTCTTTTTAAATTTATTTATGAAAGTAGCATTTTGTTCACCTGATGTATACTCATGCTCAACTGCTGCACGCTCGATAAAATCTGACTGTGCGAGAATTTGTTCATACTCTTCAGCCACGTCATCACCGTATAGATCGCGAACGTGCTCTACCGTAGCTCCAAATGTTTGCATAACATTCAGGTCAGGTTTTTCTAGCTCCGGTACATCATTTAGTCTGGTCTTATCGTTATCTGAAGACTCATAGTCGATTTCAGTAACGGAATTATGTAGTTTTGTTAGTTCATTTTCCTGAGGATCATATTTGCGAAAACGATAGACTGTGGGTTTTCTTGTCTGTTCAACTGAATTGATCGGTATTTGAACAGTAGGTGCCTCAACAGACAAAGATTCGTCACTCACTTCTTCTGCAATAGTGAGCTTTTCAGAAAGTACAGCTTCGTCGTTAATACTTTCAGATTCAGATCTAAGATCATCAGATGAGTCGGACTCTATATCTTTGAAAATTTCCTCGAGTTTTTGCTGAATGAGTTCATCATCATCATCAGATGCAGATTCCTGAAAATCAACATCATCCGAAACATCAACTTCAGTATTTATATTGTTTTTGTGCTCATTATTGTTTTTGTCGTTTTCAGGATCAGTCGCTGTATTCAGCAACTCCTCAACTTCTTCCAATCCGGCATTATCATTGACCATTTGCATAGTTTTCGGAACATCGGTTTCGGATGTACGCTCAAACATTGCAATAAATTCGTCATCATTGATGGGAGTATTGTCAACCGTTTCAGAAACATTTAGAACGTCTGCTTGATCATTCAGTTCGAGAAGCTCATCCTCTGATACGTCAACAGATTCAAATACATCATCAGACTCAAAGATCGTATCATCCACCGACTCCAAGACATCGGATGTATCCACCGGATCATCGTAAAACTCAACCGTTTCAGAATTATTATCCTCTGTCTCATCTACTATTTTAGAATATGTATCTCTATCTTGTGCTAATTTCTCTTTAAGCTTTTCAATAAGCTCGTCAGGAGTAAGATTTTGACTATTATTATTGTTATCCACGTTAATTCCTCCTTGCTTATAATTCTAATTATGAACTTTGGCAGCTTCACTGATTATGATAGCAGCAGCAGCCGAAACATTCAAAGAATTGATCTGACCGAACATTGGTATGCTGACTATATAATCACACTGTTCTTTTACGAGCCTTGAGATCCCCTTACCTTCGCTGCCAAGCACAATGGCACAAGGAACATCAAAATCAGTCTCATAACAACTACTGCCGCCTGCTTCTGCACCGAACACCCAAAATCCAAGGGACTTTAACTTTTGTATCGTCATTGTGATATTGGTTTCTTTGGCAATAGCCATGTACTCAATTGCCCCGGCACTGGTTTTTGAAACGACCGAATTTAGAGTAGCGGACCGATGCTTTGGAATGATAATACCATGAACTCCAAGGCACTCAGAAGTTCTGATGATAGCACCCAGATTATGAGGGTCTTCTACGCCGTCAAGAATTACAACAAACGGCTTTTGATTCCTGCTTTGAGCAATTTCTATAATCTCTTCGATACTCGAATACTCTTTTGCCGCGGCAATCGCAGCAACTCCCTGATGATTTGCTCCATGACACATAATGTCAAGTTTGGATTTTTCAACATCAACAATAGGTATCTTCTTTTCAATAGCAAGCTGAGCAATGTAAGTAATTGACCCTTCTCTGGCACCTTTAGCTATGTAGAGTTTATCAACAGTTCGTTGAGATTTAAGCATCTCTCTGACCGGATTTCTTCCATAGATCAAACACTCATCATTATTCTCTGACAGTGGACGGTCAATGCGTTCGTTGTTTGAACCCTGGATATTTGTATACTTATTTTTTTGTTTAGAACTATAGTTATTATGATTTTGCATACACATTCTCTTTTACAAAATTTTCGATAATAATACATATTTATTATATCACAAAGAAAACTATTTGTACATAGCTAAATGAAGAAATTAAAAGAAATTTGTAATATTTTTTATTATAAAATAAATAATCATACCTACTCATTAAAACAAAGAACACCTAAGTTGTTTTCATAGTATCAACAAAATAATCAGTTATACAACAAAAAGGACGGCCATCTTGACCGTCCTTTTCAGACAAAGTATAAGTATATTCTTATTCCTCTTCAGCTTTCATTGCAGCATAGCACTCACTGCAGTAAACCGGTCTGTCGTTTGAAGGCTGGAAAGGAACCTTAGCTTCCTTACCACACTTAGCACAAACAGTTATGAAGAGCTCTCTCTGTCCTCTTCCGTTGTTCTTGCGGGCGTCACGGCACGCTTTGCATCTCTGGGGCTCATTCTGGAATCCCTTCTCAGCGTAAAACTCCTGCTCGCCTGCTGTGAATACGAAATCCTCTCCGCACTCCTTGCACTTTAACGTCTTGTCCTGATACATTTTGTTACCTCGCTTTAAAATGGTAAAATTTTATTTATTGCTCTAAGAATAACTGCAATATAAATACTTCAGAGATGCTTAGGCTATAAATCGTACTTTTTCAAACTGCTTCGCAGTTTGATCCTCATCCGCATAATGGCTCCCTCTACGGATTTCTCTGTTTTTGAAAGAATTTGAGCTATTTCTTTTGTCTTATATCCCTCAATATAAAGCCGAAAAACCGAATACTCATAAGCGGAAAGATGCTCACAAACGAATTCATCAAGCTTTATAAAACTCTCTTTATTGATATAATCGGAGGAAGGATCACTCTCACCGTGCATATCCTCATTGGCAGATAGTTGTGCCAAGACTGCATCGTCATGTTTTTTTGAAGTTCGTACTAAAGATATGAGTGAATTATTAATACATATCTTTGCATACAGACCAAAACTGACAGAACTAACCGACGGATCGTAAGAGCATGCAGCCCTATATAATGCTATAAGTGCTTCTTGCTCGAGTTCCTCGGGATCAGCTTTTCCGATAAAATAGCATATACAGCTCTCAATTAAAGGCCGATATTTTTCGACGATCTCATTAAAAGCGTAGTCTTCACCGGCTTTTGTCTCAGTGAGCAGTTTATTAACTTTATCCTGAAATAGTATTTCCTTCATTTGTATCCTGTATAGTAAATGAGAATTAACAAATAATTAACATTATTCCCATCACAAAATTAATTATACCATTATTTTTTATTATGTCAATAGATTTTTAATAAAAATATTAAAAATTTTGTAGATTTTTCACAAATATTTTTAATTTTACAAAATTTATTTATTCTTAAAATCGAATGATGAATATTTGATCCAACAAAAATAAGATCAATCAAATAAGTAATCCACTTCACACGCCGTCATAGCCAAAATACCTTTGTATACGACCTCCGGCCTGTCAAGAAAATTGCTCTTCATTTTTTGAGCTCTGTCATGTGAATCTATAACCATTGAAAGTTGCATTGTCGGAACTTTATTCTGTGTGATAGAACAAGAAAAATCGTATCTTCCGTCTTCTCTTTTTTCAACATTACACTTCACTTCTGCTTTGCTCTTTTGAAAAGACAAAATCCGCAAAGCACTCTTTAGGCTCTTTTCTCTTATAGGTGCAAGCAAGCTGCTTTGAAGTTGAACTGCAACCTCACTTCCTGTTTCGGTTATTCTGTAAAGTGCAACTCCGTTTGTAACTTCTTCTCGAATATGACCTGCATCCAGCAACTCAGCAAAACACTCAGCAAAATCAAAATACCCAACAAATTCATCTTGAACGACTATATCATTTATAGTATCAAAGTCCAGCGGATAGTGAATATTATCAAGCAGGTATAGAACAAAGATCTTTATATCATTTCTGTCAGTTAGCTGCGGATCCATTTGTAATTCCTCCATCCTTGTAAAATAAGAGGGACTGCACTCTAACATCCAGTCCCTCTTTGTTAATTAGTGATTATATGAATGATTCCATGGATATACAATTATTCCGCTTCGGTTGTGTAGTATGTGAGATAATCCTTGAGGTTAACTTTGTTGTATATGAAATTACCTGTAAAGTCGCACTTCATACCGGAAATATCGTCACTGCACATAACGAAGTTCTGGTTGAAAGCTACAGGTATAATAGGCATCTGCTCGAGCAGATACTTTTCAGCTTCGTGGAGAATAACAGCTCTCTTATCGGAATCCTTCTCAGCGAAAGCTCTGTCAATTATAGCGTTATACCCCTCATCGTTAAAGCCGCATTTGTTTCCGACAACCGCCCAATCATTCTTGACATCGCAAGCATTACCTGAATAGTTTGTCGCAAACTGTGCAAGAGCCGCAAAAGGATCTACAGATATCATATTATAGTCCAGAAGGAGAACGTCATATTCACCGTCATTGTATCTGGAAGTAAGAGTATCGTCATAGAAAGTATTGTCATTCTGAGTTGTCTTGTCAGTCTCAACATACGAGGTAGCAAGAACAGGATCAAGAGTTACCGAAAGTCCGATAGACTCCCACTGTGCTTTAAGGTACTCAGCTACCGCTATATCTTCCTCGGTCTGTCTGTACGTAAGCTTGAAGCTTCCGCTGAGAACATTAGCCTCAGAAAGCAAAGCCTGTGCTTTTGCAATATCAGCTGTAGCAGATACGAGCGTACCTCCAACGCTTCTGAAGGTCTTATTTGAAGAACCGTCAAGACAAGTGTTATTGATAATACCGTCAGCAGCTTTAGCATATTTTATGAGTGAAACTATCTGATTTCTGTCAATTGCATAAGAAAGTGCCTGTCTGACCTTAGCATCAGTAAAGAGAGGATTCTCTGTATCTATTATAAGAGAAAGAGTTGAAGCGGAATCTGCCAAAGTTCCCTTGTTCGAATATTCATCACGTCGGTCAAGAGGAATATCTGAAATAACCTTAATGTTATTAGCTATGAAAGCTTCAAGCTGTGCCGAAAGGCTCTCGGGTGCCTTGTTACCGTCAAGCTTTGCAGCATCATCCTTTAAGTAAGTAACAAATATTCTGTAGGGAATGACATATTTCAGAAGATCGTCATCATCATCGAGGAAATAATATGCGTTTCTTTCCAGACGCATGGTTCCCTCCTCATAGTTAAGTCCCTTTACAGCAAAGGGGCCGTTGGCAACCATGCTCGTTGATTTCTTGGACCAGCTCTCAGGGCTCTTTGTAATAACATCTTCACGAAGAGGAACAAGAGCGATGCTTGCACATCTGCGAAGGAACTGCTGAACATCGATATCCTGATTAAAGGTAACTTCGATCGTATATGTATCAACAGCAGCAAATCCAACGTCATCAACAGAGACGTCACCCTTCTTTGCCTCAACTGCGTTCTTTACATCATAAAGAAGCGATGCGGCACTACTCGAAAAATCAGGGGAAAGAAGTCTCTTCCATGAATATACAAAGTCATCAGCAGACACACGGCGTGAGTCTGTCCATGTGGTTTGCTTAATAGACATCGTAAGCGTGTACTCACCCTTAATATCATCCTTATTGTAGGTATACTTATCAAGAAGTGCGTTTTCTACTTTTCCCTTGGAGTTGATGTTAGTTAGTCCCTCATAGATCAAGGACATCAACTGAACAGCATCGTCGTCCGTATGGTCTATCTGAGGATCAAGTATGTACGGCTCTGCACCTACATAAGCGTTGAATATGGGACCCATATCGTTCTCGTCTCTCTTTGAGCAAGCGGTAAAGCTCATACAAATCATGATCACGCATACAAGTGCCGCCACTATTCTTTTCATGTTTTTCAGTACCTCCTGGAGATATAATCTTGTGATATGACATTTGCCATGCATATTGAAAAAATTAGAGAATATATAATTTAGAC
>JAZNOK010000125.1:0-2643 GCA_045580775.1 Eubacteriales bacterium | reverse complement strand
CCGTACCCTGCTCCAGAAAAACGGTCCGTTTTTTGCATCGGCGAAAACGGACCTTTTTTTCATCTCACAAAAATACAGAATGTTCATCAGTTATCTGATTCCGTCGTAAATAATACTCCGTTTTTTCATTCGTTGCCAAGGATATATTTCTCGGCATAATGCACAGCCACAGCACCGTCGGAGACGGCTGTGACGATCTGCCTGAGTGCCTTTGTCCGGACGTCACCCGCAGCGTACACGCCGACGACCGAGGTTTTTGTGCTCTCGTCAGCTACAATATACCCTGCCCCGTCAAGCTCCAGCTTTCCTCTTACAAGTTCGGTAGCCGGATCTCTGCCTATACTCACAAATACCCCATCACATGATAGCTCGGTCTCCGCACCGCTCTTGACATTTTTCAGCTTTACTCCGCTCATCCTGCCCTCTTTTGAAAGTATGAAGCTGTCAACCCTGCTGTCATAACACAGCCGTATATTCTTTGCTTTGGCAAGAGGCTCGCTGTATATTCTCGATGCCCTGAGCGTATCTCTGCGATGCACAAGCATGACCTGCCTGCACAGCCGCGACAGATACAAAGCATCCCCTACCGCACTGTTGCCTCCGCCTACGACGACATCTTTTCCCTTATAAAAGCGTCCGTCACAGTGAGCACAGTAATGCACCCCTCTGCCGGCAAGCTCTCCCTCCGATTCGATACCAAGCGGACGCGGAGAGGCTCCTGTGGCTATCACGAGCGTTTTTGCTTTATACTCTCCGTATGCCGTTTTGACTATTTTTACATCCGAGTCAATAATTATTTCTGTGACTTGGTCATATATGCTCTCAGCACCGAAACGATGTGCACCTGACTGCATCTGCATGCCGAGCGTGATACCGTCTATCCCATCGCAAAATCCCGGGTAATTGTCAACTGTATCCGTCAGAGTCAGCTGTCCGCCTACGGTCATTTTTTCTATCACGGCACAGGACAACCCGGCACGCACCGCATACAAAGCAGCTGTATATCCGGCAGGTCCTCCGCCTATTACTATCATATCGTAGAGTTCTCTCATGCAATTCTCCATATATACAACACTCCCGTTATTGACATATATCAAAAACGGGAGTATAATCTTGTGTGTTCGGCTTAACCCTCAAGCATGTCAATAATAGCCTGTTTGGGTCTTGCACCGGCACTATTGGCAGTTATCTTGCCATCCTTTATCACGACGAGTGTAGGTATGCTCATAACGCCAAATTCAGCCGCCAGCTCCTCTTGCTCGTCTACATTTATCTTTCCCACAAAATATTCGGGATGCTCCTCAGCTATCTGATCGACCAGAGGTGAAACCATGCGGCACGGTCCGCACCAATCAGCATAAAAGTCCAGCAAAACCGTCTTTTTGCTCTCCGATACCAAACCGTAATTCTCTTTTGTAATTTTTACTACTGCCATATAGACACATCCTTTCTCTGAGTAAAGATTTCTTCTGTTTATATTATACAATACCGCAAAGCATAAATCAATATACATTTTTTTAACAAAACGAGGACAAAAAAATGACCGACAAGAAAAACCTGTCAGCCAATATCGCCGCACTGGCGACAAATGTGATCTTTGGATTTAGCTTTCTGTTTTCAAAGTTAGCACTCGGATACTCTCACCCTCTCGTAATACTGTCGCTTAGATTTACGGTGGCTTTTTTTGTGCTCAATCTGCTTTGGTTTTTTGGAGTGTTCAAGCTCAGCTTCAAAGGAAAACCCAAAGCAAGGATCCTTGCCATGGCTCTGGCTCAGCCTGTGTGCTATTATATATTCGAGCTGTACGGAATAAAGCTGACCTCAAGTGCAATGTCGGGAGTGATAATATCACTGGTGCCTGTCGCAGTAATGATTCTTTCTACCATCTTTCTGAAAGAACGCCCAAGCATCGCCCAAATACTGTTCTCAGCTGTATCTTTGGGAGCTATAGCTATGATCAGTCTCTTGTCAAACGACGGAGCCAAAAACACTCTGATCGGCATTTTGTTATTACTGGGAGCTGTAATATGTGCGGCGGTATTCAATATCCTCAGCCGCAAGGAGTCAAAGGAATATTCGCCTATAGAACGTACATATATTATGTTTTTGGCAGGTACTGTCAGTTTTAATGCTATCAGTGCTGCAGTACTCAGAGAACAGTACATGCACGAACTCACCAACGCCGCAGTGCATGTTGAATTTTGGATAGCTATAGGATATCTGGCTGTGGTATCGAGTATTGTGGCTTTTTTACTCTACAACTACTCCACCACGATCCTTGCTCCCACCAAAAGTGCCTCGTATTCAAATCTGATAACCGTAGTATCCGTGCTCGCCGGAATATTTATTTTAGGAGAGGTGATATCTCCCATGGTGCTTGTATGCTGCGGTGCTGTAGTAATAGGAGTACTGGGAGTAAACAGATAAACCCGCATGTTTTTTCAAATGTCCTCATACTGACTTCTCAAAATGACACAGCAAGACCGCTTTTGCTATAGCCGAGAAGAACCGAACTCATACCGCCGTCACAAACGGCTTTTCGGCATAAATTGACTCTCTTCGTTTGACATATTCCTATATGTCTGCACTCAGATAAGTCGGATCGTAGCCATGTCGTTCTGTGAGCCAAGGAGTTGGTAGCCC
>JAZNOK010000124.1:0-6117 GCA_045580775.1 Eubacteriales bacterium | reverse complement strand
CTGATGCCTGCCCCTTCATTCCTCCGAGCGGCTGGTGTATCATTATCTCGCTGTTGGGCAGAGCGATACGTTTGCCCTTTGTTCCGGCAGAAAGCAAGAAAGCTCCCATGCTTGCCGCCATGCCCATGCATATTGTCGATACATCACATTTGATAAAGTTCATAGTATCATATATAGACATACCGGCACTCACAGAGCCTCCGGGGCTGTTTATATAGAATGATATATCCTTCTCGGAATCTTCAGCTTCCAAAAAGAGCATCTGTGCGACAATAAGAGAAGCTGTAGTATCATTTACTTCATCTGCAAGGATAATAATTCTGTCCTTGAGAAGTCTGGAGTAGATATCGTAAGATCTTTCACCTCTGTTTGTCTGTTCGATCACCATTGGTACAAGTGCCATTTTTTCACCTGATCCTTTCGCCATTTTATAGTTTAGTAAAGGGCTGGTAATAGCATTATTACCAGCCCCGATGTGTGACGCAATGTCAAATTTTGCTTACTCAGCCTTGTCTGTCTCAGCTTTTTTTGCGGTTTTCTTTGCTGCAGGCTTCTTTGCAGGTGCTTGCTCGCCGTCAGCTGCTTTCTTTGTAGTTTTCTTTGCAGTTGTCTTTTTCTGAGGCTTCTCCTCAGCAGTCTCGGCATCAGCACTCTTCTTTGCGGTAGACTTCTTTGCAGTTTTCTTTGCGGGTTTCTCCTCGGTTACTACAGCCTTGTCCTTAATAAGGTCCATTGCCTTTCTTACTGTAACGTCACGGGCAACACCCTCGCGATCTACAAATTCCTTTACCTTGTCTGCCTCGAGTCCGTATGCCTTAGCAATATCAGCATACTCTGTCTCGATCTCATCATCAGTAGCCGTGATATTCTCAGCTGCTACGATAGCTTCAAGAGCAAGACGGCTCTTGACCTGCTTTTCAGCCATAGGCATCATGGACTCACGAAGCTGCTCGAGAGTTTGACCTGTGTACTTGAAGTAGGTGTTGAGATCCATACCCTGGCTTCTAAGGCGGTTGTCATAGTCACGTACGAGGTTTTCAGCCTCCATCTCGATCATGGGAGCGGGGATATCAGCCTCGAGCTTCTCTACGAGCATTCCGAGAAGTGTCTCTTCCAGAGCACTGTCAGCAGACTTTTCTTTTCTCTCGGTTATTTTAGCCTTTATATCAGCCTTGTATTCATCAAGAGTGTCAAATTCGGAAACATCCTTTGCAAATTCATCGTCAAGTGTGGGAAGCTCAACTACCTTGAGTGCATTGAGCTTGCACTTGAATACGGATGCCTTGCCTGCGAGCTCTGTTGCATGATAATCTTCAGGGAAGGATACGTTTACATCGAACTCCTCGCCGATCTTCTTGCCGATTATCTGCTCCTCAAAGCCGGGAATAAACTGACCGGAGCCGAGAGTAAGATCATAACCCTCAGACTTGCCTCCGTCAAATGCAACTCCGTCAACATAACCGTCAAAATCTATATTGGCAACATCACCGTTCTGTGCAGCTCTGTCCTCGATGTCAATGGTTCTTGAGTTACGCTCACGAATGTGAGACAGCTCATGCTCAACCTCTTCATCAGTTACAGCAACACTTGCCTTGGTTGCCTCCATACCGATGTAGCCTTCGATCTTTACTTCGGGCTTTGTGTATACAGTAGCCTTCATAAGAACGCCCTCGTCGTCGATATTGACAACGTCAAACTCGGGACGGCTGACAACAACAAGACCGGACTCTTTCTCAGCAGCACCGTAAGCGTCAGGGATAAGATCGTTTATAGCATCCTCGTAGAAGATCCAGGAGCCGTACATCTTTTCGATGATAGCCTTGGGAGCCTTGCCCTTTCTGAAGCCGGGTACATTGAGGCTCTTTGCCTTTTTCTTATATACGCGGTCTACGGCTGCATCAAATTCTGCCTTCTCGAGCAGAAATTCGATCTCATAAAGGTTATTGTCTTTCTTTTCGGTTTTCTTGAAACTCATTTTAAAATCCTCCAAATGAACTACTCATTTACATACTTGTATATTTTACATCGTTTGCTGTATTTTGTCAACAATTTTGAGCTATTTTTTTTGAACATTTTGACGAAAAAGTGTGCTTTTTTAACTGTTTAAGGGATGAATATCCGTCTAGGGGTAAAATCAATAAAATCTGCGGAGATCAGCTCGAACCTGATAGAGCGGTATTCCGCGATCGCCTGAGCATTGTAAACGCCGTGAATGTGACCGTAATAGCATTTTTTTACTCCGTAGCTTTCCATCAGGTCGATCAGCTCCTCGAAAGCAAAATCCTTCCACACGGGAGGAAAGTGCGTGAATACCACAATAGGTATATCGCAGTCCCCTGCAAGAGACCTTGCGGCGATCAGACTACGCTCAAGTCTGCCGCACTCACGTGCACTGATCTTTTCATAGTCACAGGGGCGGGGAGCGGCACTTTGCTCGTTATACCATCCGCGTGTACCGCATATCAGAGTACCGTCTGCAAGGTATGCGTTGTTGTACAGTATATCGACTGTGCAGATGTTGTTTTTAGCAAAGAACCCCTTTATCTTGTTTTGCGTAGACCACCAAAAATCATGGTTTCCCTTGCTGATGATCTTTTTGCCGGGCAGCGATTCTATGAATTGAAAATCCGCCAGTGAATCCTCAAGTTTCAGTGCCCAGGAGATATCTCCGGGTATTATTACGGTATCAGCGTCGGTGACAAGCTCGGACCAACGCTTTTTAATTTTTTGTGCATGGTCCTGCCATTTTGCACCGAATACCTCCATCGGCTTGTCGGTGTTCTCACCAAAAGACAAATGAAGGTCGGCAATTGTGTATAATGCCATATTATTCTCCGCTGTGTAGATTTTTATTGTTTAGCGAAATTACTTACCTGTTCGGGCATTTCATCTGCAGCACATACTCCTCCGAAGCGTACTGTACGTTCGCCTATACCGCAGAGAGGGGAGGGTATTGACGTTTTGCTATACTTTGACAGAAGCTCGAGTGCCTCAAGGTCCTCAGGCTTTTCTCCGGTGAGAGATGCATATACGTCGGATGCAAATTTGTATGGGCTGGCTGTAGAAGCGATGAGCATGGGCACCTTTTCTGTGCTTTCGGAGAGGTACTGCTGTGCACAGTTGTATCCAACTGCCGTGTGAGTGTCCATGAGGTAATTTTCGTTTTCAAATACGCTCTTTATTGTGTTCTTTGTATCCTGCTCGGAGCAGAAATAACCTGAGAACTCAGCCTGGAGCTTTGCGAGGGTTTCGGCGTCTATCTCGTATGCTCCCTCCTCTCTGAGAGCTCTCATCCAAAGCTTGGTTTTTTCATCTCCTGCGAGAAGGTATAAAAGACGCTCAAGATTGGATGATATGAGAATATCCATAGATGGAGAGATAGAAAGCATAAACTCACGTGATTTGTCATACTTACCTGTACGGATAAAATCGGTGAGTATATTGTTCTGGTTTGAAGCACATACAAAACGGCGGAAGGGCATACCCATCAGTTTTGCCATGTATGCAGCGAGAATGTTACCGAAGTTTCCTGTAGGAACAGTAATATCTATTTCATCTCCGCTCTTGATCTCTCCGCTTGATACAAGGTCACAGTATGCGGAAATGTAGTACACTATCTGAGGTGCGAGTCTGCCGAAGTTGATAGAGTTTGCACTCGAGAGGATACATCCGTCATCAAGAATGCTTTTGGCAAATGTCTTGTTGACAAACATCCTCTTGACACCCGTCTGAGCATCGTCAAAGTTGCCGTCGATCGGGCATACCATGACATTTGAGCCGTCCTGAGTCACCATCTGCAGCTCTTGGACTCGGCTGACGCCGTTTTTGGGGTAGAATACGATTATCTTTATTCCGTCTACATCCTTGTAGCCTTCCAGAGCTGCTTTTCCTGTATCTCCGGATGTAGCGACGAGGATGAGTGCGGTGTTGTGTTCTGCGGTCTTTTTGAGTGCTCTCGAGAGGAGTCTGGGCATGATCTGAAGAGCCATGTCTTTAAATGCACATGTAGGACCGTGCCAAAGTTCGAGAGAGTATACTCCGTCCTTGATCTTTACGACAGGAGCTGCACCTCCGGGAAAACGCTCCTCGCTGTAAGCAGCCTGTGCATCTTCAAGAAGCTCCTCGTAGGTATAGTCGCTCAGATACTTTGAGAGAATGTATGCCGCACGCTCAGGATAAGTCATCGTGGCGATCTTCTCGATCTCTGTGCATTCAAGTGCGGGGATACGTGAGGGCATAAACAGTCCTCCGTTTGAGGAAAGTCCGCGTTTGATAGCACATGCGGCACTTACACTTTCAAATGTTTTGCTTGCGTTTCTTGTACTGATGTAGTTCATTTGTTTCTTCCTTGTTTTTTTATATGTTTTAATTAATATTCTTCAAATTGGATGAAATATATCTGCGAGCATTCTCCGAGAAAACGGCAGTTACGTCGCTTTCCTTATAATTGTGCCTGAGCATGCATTCGCAAATGTTATCGAGCTCTCCGATGTTTTGAATGTCTGTCGGAGTCGTTTCTATACCGTCCAGATCACATCCCAGGCATATATGTTCAATTCCCGCACGCCCGGCGTAATGCTCTATATGTAATAGTACATCATCCGAGGTGGCTATACAGTCAGCACTAAGATGCTGAGGAGCCAAACTGATGCCAACAATGCCGCCCATAGATACAAGCTCATCAAAGAGTGCATCTGTGAGGTTTCGTTTGTGACTGCATACCGAGTATGCGTTTGAATGAGTAGCGATAACGGGCGAGCCGTGCTCGGCGGCTATCTCAATTATCTGTCTTGAGGTTATTTCATTTGCGTGGGATATGTCCGGAATGATTCCCAGTTGTGCACAGCGTACTACGACCGACCGACCAAACGGTGTCAGGGGTGCTTCGGTGTCAAAACCTCCGCCTATACAGCTCTCGCCTTGCCATTGGAGGGTAAGCATCCTGACGCCGCACTGAAAGAGAATGTCGAGCCGCGACAGCTGTTGTGCCAGTAAACGTGCATCCTCAACCGTGAGCAAAAATGCACTTTTTCCTTGCGTGTGAGCTTCGTTTATGTCGGATACGTTGCGGCATAATACTGCTTCTTTGTCCTCTGTGCAGACAGCTTTTGCATAATGATAGATCTGCACAAAACGTTCAAACGCCTCATTGTCACTCAGACGCATATCGCTCCATATAGCGGTGCATTGAAGGTATTGACGGTATTTTTTTGTGCGGTCCAGCGAAATGTGAAGGGAAGGGTCTCTCAGAGCTGTCTTTCTTTTATACATTTCATATAGGGTATCTGCATGCATATCAAAGAGACACAGCTCCATGATTATCTCCTTTTTCTGTACAAAGTTTGAGAGTTTATTGCGTTTTCTATATGTACGACCCTCGGTACATCATTTCCGAGGTATATCTCTATGACGTCCACCCTTGGGGACCTGCCTGAATAATGCTTAGAACACCAGGCAGAAGCGGCGTAAAGTACGTTTTGGGCTTTAGCCCTGTCTATACTGTCGCTTGGCCGTCTTCCTTCGATTTGTGCTTGTTCTTCTGTTATTGACAGAGTTTTTACTTCAACGATAACGGTATATTCCTCGTTTTCGGCTACAATGTCAATTTCTTTGTGTGATATTTGAGCGTTTCTTTCAATTATCTTATATCCCTTTGAACGCAGGTATTCACACGCGATGTCCTCTCCGATATCACCTATTGTGCGTTTCTCGGTCTTCTTTGCCTGAGGAGCGGCGTTTTTTGAAAACAGCTTTGACAGAAATTTCATTTGTCAAGAAATTTGAGAAAGCTCGGTCGGTGTATGGGAAGTACCCCGAGTTCTCTTATCTTATCCATGTGTAGCTTTGTTGAATAGCCTTTGTGCTTTGCAAATCCGTATTCAGGATAGAGTCTGTCATATTCGATGAGCAGTCTGTCTCTTGACACCTTTGCCAGGATAGATGCCGCCGCAATAGAAGGGGATTTTGCATCTCCCTTGATCACAGGCACCGCAGGAATATCAAACCCACGGGCAATGTTGCCATCTATCAAAGCAAGCTCTGCTTTTACCGAGAGTCCTTCGACCGCCCGATTCATCGCAAGCATTGCGGCATTGAGTATATTGATCTGCTCGATCT
>JAZNOK010000123.1:0-12818 GCA_045580775.1 Eubacteriales bacterium | reverse complement strand
CTCAAATGCGATCATTTCGCATTTGAGACAGCCCATCTTTAATTATTCGCTTGAAAGATATGGTATTAATACAATATCATCAAAATTTCAAAAGCACCGAAGGCATACAGAGATGAGAGCATTGTGCCGGGCTAAAAGCTCTCTGTCATTATATGCTGCATATCCTTTTCAAAGGAAAATCAGCTATAGTGCTCTCCTTCCGAAGCATTGCATTTTGTGCATCTATGCACTCTGTAGCCATCCGAAGTGCCGGTAGGCTCAGATATAACGTTCCATTCACCCCATGAGTGACCAATGCCCTCCTTTACGATTTCTGTGCAGTAAGAGCACTTTACATCCGTACAAGAGTCATCCAGCTCATCTGCGGTATAGTCAGTTACTATATACTTTGTGAGAGGGTTGCATGTGTACTTGAAGGTGACGCGATCATATCCTTGGCTAGCGGATCCATCCTTCACATAATGCAATGTCAGTATATCTCCCGGCTCAAGCTTAATATACTTCGTAGTCCATGATACATAGCCCGATGCGGTAAACAGAGTAGAGCCGTTGAGCTTCACAATAAAGCAATCGCAATACTCCTCACTAGATACGGAATATTCAAGCTTAAGAGTACGATAGTTGTATGCATTTATCGTAAATACGGATTCTGTATCGTAAGAATTGTTGGTAGACCGGTAAGATGTAGTACCTATTTTTGTGAAAGGATACGTGCTGTCGTTAACTGTACCAACAGATGCTACACTCACCGCCTTCTTTACAGCGTATCTGTGACCGAGAGGCTGCAGTATTCTATCTTCATAGTTTGAAATTCCGCATCTCTGGCAGGTAACGTATGCTTTCCAGCCTATCTCAGTACAGGTAGGTTCCTGCTTCGCATGATTGATATATTTATGCGTATTGCAAGAATTAACTACAGTTATAGTGCAAGTAGTTTCATACCATTTTGAGTCGTGTGCGATCTTCGCGGTAATAGTCGCAGTTCCTGCAGATTTGGGAGTAACAATACCGCTGGATGACACCGTCGCTACACTGGTATTTGAGCTTGACCACTTAACTGTTTTTCCACTCGGATGCGGTGTAGCGATAATGGTATATTGGCCGTCGAGCATAATGCTCTTACTGCTGACGTTGAGATCTACCGTCGGTTCTTTTACAGCAACGCTAAACTTTGCACTCTTGCCTTCGTATGTAACCGTAACCGTCTTAGTTCCTACTGACTCAGAGCTAAATCCGCTTGTGGTATAGCCGCTTGTCGCGGTCTTTACTGTGCCGTCAGAGTAAGCAAGATTGATTGACAATCCCGATGTGCTGAGGTTTTCACTGAAATAATAGATAAGCTTTGTCGGCTTGGTCCGGATAGAAATAGATTTCAATACTATCGGCTTTACTGTAACCGTGCATGTTCTTGTATATGTCTTTGAGTTATATGTGATCTCTGCCGTGATAACAGCAGTTCCGGCTGACTTTGCAGTAACAGTACCGCCCTCGACTGTCGCTACGGACTCATCAGAAGATGTCCATGTAACGGTTGCACTGGGTTTGGGTGTTGCAACAAGAGTATAGCTATAACCGATATCCATCGTCTTGTTTGCCGCATTGAGAGCTACTGTCGGCGTCTTTACCGAAACGCTGTAAGATGCACTCTTACCTTCGTATGTAACAGTTACCGACTTTGTTCCCTCGGCGGCAGAGTCAAAGCCGCTTGTGGTATATCCGTCTGTAACGGTCTTTACCGTTCCGTCAGAGTAGGTAAGCTCAAGCACCATTCCCGCCGTATCAAGGCTGTCACCGATATAATAGTTGATCTTTGCGGGTTTGGTCTTGATCGCAACAGCTTTCAGGACTGCAGGCTTTACTGTAACCGTGCATGTTCCTGTGTATGTCTTTTCATTATATGTGATCTCTGCAGTGATAACAGCAGTTCCGGCTGACTTTGCCGTAACCGTACCGTCCTCAACCGTCGCTACAGTCTCATCAGAGGATGTCCACACTACTGTTGCACTCGGCTCGGATGTTGCCGTAAGAAGATAAGTATCATGAATATTCAGAGTTTTACTTCCGGCATTAAGAGCTACCGAAGGTGTTTTTACAGCGGCACTAAACGTTGCACTCTTGCCTTCGTATGTAACCGTAACCGAATTTGTTCCCCCAGTAGCAGAGTCAAAGCCGCTTGTTGTATATCCGTCTGTAACGGTCTTTACCGTTCCGTCAGAGTAGGTAAGCTCCAGCACCATTCCCGCCGTATCAAGGCTGTCACCGATATAGTAGTTGATCTTTGCGGGTTTTGTCTTGATCGTGATGAACTTGAGAGCGGGCACAGACGCACAACCATAGTGGACAGTCGCTTTCAAAAGTCCGTCATTTCCGTTTGTTTCTTCTATAATACCAATCCATTGTGCTTCATTTCCTCCATAATAAACATCAGAAATGTTAGAAGCTCCGAAAAAGGCATAGTCTTCTATCATAGTCACATTCAATGGGATGCCGACACGCGTAAGCCCGCTACAGTTCCCGAATGCTCCGCTCATGATGTTCGTTACCCCATCGGGGATGTTAATGCTATTAAGGGTCGTACAACCAAAAAACGCCTTTATTCCAATGTTTGTTACGCTATCAGGGATGCTGATACTCGTAACACCGGTACACCCATCAAAAGCATTATCTCCAATGCTTGTCACAGGATAACCGTCCAAATAATCAGGAATAACGACCTGACGTGCAGATTGATCGCAATCTGTCACAGTGACTTCTTCCCCGATCACTTGATAAGTAAGGTCTCCATAGGTAGCTGCCGATGCAGCGGTCGTGCACACGAACATAAATAGACATGTGACAAAAACCGCACTCAAAACAATACGCAGCTTAGCGGATCTTTTTTTCATAGTCTTTCTCCTTTTGTATTTTTGTATATAATAAAGTACTAACCCTAGCACAGCAATCTCAGTATAACACTTTATTCATACTCTGTCAATAGAATATAAATAATTATACATCTTTCATACATGCAATTGTTTCAATATGCATAACGCTTGCGTTGGATGTGAATTTTTAAGCAGGAAGCCTTTATAAAGCAAGTCGAAGCTGTACAGTCCTACAGTCTGTCCCTTCTTATACATAAAACGGCAAAGCAAAACGGCGGAATGTAATTTATGCAATTTACCCGGCAACAAAAAATGGTTCTATAATAAATGTTGAGCTACCCCAACTATTGACATAGAGCCCAAAAAATACAGGCAAGCCCATTTGCAATAAGAACCTGCCTGTATTGATCTATTCTGTTTTTACGGTCTCACCGCTATCACAAAGCACCGCACCTCGCGGGCATTTTTGTTTATAAGCAGGGTCGCACATCTACCAAGCGACGCCCCTGTGACACAAACATCATCTAAGAGTATAAATCTACGGTCACGGACGTCTGCTGTGTCCTTTAGCATTATGCTCTTTTGTGCATTGTCAAATCTGGCAGCATACCCGAGATCTTTCTGCACTCTTGCTCTGCTGTCTCTGTAAAACAACGGCTCACACCTGACACCCAGCTTTTTTGCTGCAAGCTGTGACATCTCACGCATGTGATCATAGCCGTATTTCTTGTATGAAGAGACGCCTCTCGGAACGTAACAGACGGTATAATTTTCATAATCCGGGCATTTCCGACGTATCATATCCGCCATTTCAACAGCAAAAAACTCACGGATATCCGAGTTGTTTTTATGTTTGAAGGCATAGAGCATTCCTTTGAATGGGCTGTGTTCCTCCTGCGGCAGATAGGCACAGAGCTTTCCGAGACGCCATACTCCATGCTCCTCTATTCGCTCTTTTGTGCAGTCGCACTCACACAGATCGTTGCCGCACTCACGGCATTTTCTGTGATGAAGCAGTCTGTATCCGACATCGCAATAGCGGCACAGAACCTCCCCTGCCCCGCCGATCAGCTCTCCACAGCCCAGACATCTGGACGGAAAGACAAGGCTCCAGAACTTTGAAAAAATGCTATCTTTTTTCACTGTTTTTACTCAAAGATCGCCACGCCGTCGCTCTCTACACCGTCACGCTCACGCAAGCGTACCCTGATATGCTCCGAATGGCTGGTCGGGACATTCTTTCCTACAAAGTCGGGACGGATAGGAAGCTCACGCAGTCCTCTGTCAACAAGCACCGCCAGCTGTACCGAAGCCGGCCTGCCGAGATCAAATATCGCATCTATCGCGGCTCTGACCGTTCTTCCGGTATATATGACATCATCGACGATTATCACAGTTTTCCCATCCAGAGAAAAATCAATGCTGCTCTCTTTGAGCACTGCCGCGGCATCCGTGCGGTCGATATCATCTCTGTAATGCGTAATGTCAAGCTCACCGAGCAAAGGGCGTTTTCCCTCTATCTGCTCTATTCTGTCTGCAAGCCTCCGTGCAAGGTCCACTCCTCTGCGATGTATGCCCAATATAACAACACCGTCCACGCCCTCGTTTCGCTCGAGTATCTCATGCGAAATTCTTGTAACTGCTCTCTGCACCGCCTGCTCATCCATTATGCGGGCTTTTTCTCTCATTTCGGAATACTCTGCCATAGTATTACCTCTGCTGGTTTTTTATTAAAATATCACTTATTTGAGTCGATATATTTCCAATAGGACTTGATATAATCAAAGCCTGACACCGCTGTTGTCAAAGTGAGTACTATCATGCATATATAGCTAAAGAAATACTCAGGGAACACCGGAATAATGCTTCTTAATATAGGAGTAATGACAACAGGCTCAAGCAATATAAAACATACACCTACTATCTGCGAAACTGTCTTTATCTTTCCGAGCATGGAAGCGGCAACGACAATACCCGAGGTGTTTACCACAACAAGCCTCATACTGGTAACCGCAAACTCACGGAATATAACGATAAATGTCACCCAGCCTAGTGCCCAGCCGATCTGATCGCAATATGCGATAGAGCAGGCAAGAAGTGCTCCGATAACAAGGGTCTTGTCTGCCAAGGGATCAAGAAACTTGCCAAAATCCGTAACAAGATTGTACTTTCTCGCTATCTTACCGTCAAGCATATCGGTAAGGGAACTCACAATAAATATAAACGCCGCAACAGTCCTCGGCAGCCACCATGCAAGGTTCTCCGGCAGGAGCTTTCCCACAGGCAGCAACATAACTGCCATAAACACAGGAACAAGGCACATTCTGAGCACCGTCAGGCGGTTTGGAAGGTTCATTTTCTGTTTTTTAGTCATTGTTGTATCCGTACTCATGTCTTATCTCCTAACAATATTATAACGCTTCGCCTATTAGATCATAATCGAGAGCTTCTGTGATCTCCACATTGACAAATACTCCCTCGGGGAGCTTTTTCTTTGATGTAAAGAAGATCTTTCCGTCGACATCGGGGGCATCCGACTCACTTCTGCCAAAGTAAGTCTCTGACACAGGGTCAAAGCCCTCACATAAAACCGTGACGGTCTTTCCTACCATTGAGGCGGTCTTGTCGGCACTTATATACAGCTGCTCACGCATGATGATGTCATATCGGTCCTGCTTTGTCTGTTCGTCTACCTGACCGTCAAACTCTGCAGCCGCAGTATCTTCCTCCTGAGAGTAGGTGAACGCACCGAAACGGTCGAACTTTGTCTCTTTGATAAATTCGCACAGCTCTAAAAAGTCCTCCTCAGTCTCACCCGGAAATCCTACAATAGCCGTAGTGCGAAGAGTAATTCCCGGAATAGCCTTGCGAAGACGTGCTATAGCATCGCGTATCATAGCTCCGTCGCCGTGACGGTTCATAGCTCTGAGTATCCTGTCGGAGATATGCTGTATCGGAATATCGGCGTACTTGACAACTCGGTCGTTGTTTTTGATAACTTCTATCAGCTCATCGGTGATCTTGTCAGGATAAAGATACAGCAGTCTTATCCACGGAATGTCAGTGTTCTCAAGGATCTTCTCCACAAGCTCCGCGAGCTTGTATTCTCCGTATATGTCAAGTCCATAGCGGCTGGTATCCTGGGCTATAATATTCAGCTCCTTTACACCGATAGAGTCAAGCTCTCTCGCCTCCGCGATAATGTCCTCCATCGGACGCGAACGGAACTTCCCTCTGATAAGAGGTATAGCACAGTAGCTGCAGCAATTGTCGCACCCCTCTGCTATCTTCAGATATGCCATGCTCTCACCTGTGGTAAGCACACGCTCGCCTCCAAGCACAGCATCGTTTTTATCCTTGTGCGAAAAGTAACCTTTTTTCTTTTTTTCAACGGCTTTTACCGCTTCTACTATATCGTCATACGAGCCTGTACCCAGCACCGCATCGACCTCGGGCATCTGCTCTAATATCTGTGTGCCGTATCTCTCTCCAAGACACCCACACACCACGATGCCACGCAGACTGTGATGCTCCTTCAAATAAGCTATATCCAGAATATTGTCGATGGATTCCTGCTTTGCACTTTCAATAAACGCACACGTATTGATGACCACGATATCAGCCTCAGTCGGCTCGGGAGTTATCTCATAGCCTGCAGTCATCAGTCTGTGCAGCATTACCTCTGTATCTACGGTGTTCTTTGAACAGCCAAGCGAAACAAAACCTATCTTTGTCATTCTTTTTAAAACAGAGCAGCCGCTCCGTTCCCTCTCTTTCGTTTTTTATACTTTTGATCAATGACCGTATCGGTAAAGCGTGTTCATGATCTTCTGTTTTTCCTTTATGTCCTTTGGCTCGGGAGACTCTGAGCCGAATTTCATCAGAAGCAGCTTACGCTTTGCATGTTCGTAATCAAGCTCCCCTTCAAAAAGTCTGAGTGCCTGCTGTACACTCTCCCGCTCAAAGCCCTTTCCGTAGAGCTCCGCGATCACCCTGCGTCTGCCGTAGCATTTGTCATTGCATGCATGAAGCATAGCTTCATGAATAAGCTCATACTCATCTATATACCCTGCCTGCACAAGCATATCTGAGGCTATCTCTGCACACTCTCGGTCATGGCCTTTTTGAGTGAGCTTGTATACAAGCTTCTTTCTTGAGCATTCACCAAAGCCAAGCAGATACATCCCATAAGAATATGCAGCGTATATCCTGCCCTTCTCCTCCAGCACCGAGAAAAATTCCTCACTTATCTCGCCCTCTCGGATGTATTCTCCGAGTTCGCAATAATCCTCAAAAGAAACAACGATCTCAGCTTTGGCACTCTCGTCTGCCGCGTCGTTGTCAAGTCTGAGCTTGACCGAGACACCTGCTCCTCCGTGCACCGGCTTTTTTGACTCTATGTATATTCTCATGCTTATATCTCGTATGCCGAAGTCAGCAACTCGGCTATTCTATTTTCGTTTTTGCACAGATGAAGATACCCCAGCACCGCCTCAAACCCTGTCGCTGTACGGTATTCGGATATGGTAGCCGAGCGGGGAGCGGATAGGTGTCCTGAATTTCTGCCTCTCCTGAAGAAGTCCATCTCCTCCTCTGTGAGCATCTGCTCTATCCTGTGAAAAGCTCTGGCCTGGCTCGTTGCCCTCACTATCTCATGTGCACGGGTGTTAAGATCCGCTGCACGGGTGATGCCGCTTCTGACGAGCTTTTCCCTTACATAAAGCTCCATTACCGAATCTCCCAGATAAGCGAGCGTCATTCCGTCACACATACGTGCATCAAATTTTTCTTTTTCTGTCATTTACGATACTTCCGTTATCTAAAAATAAAGTAGAGCACTACAACTATACCGAGCACTATTCTGTACCAGCCGAACGATGCAAAGCTGTGGTTACGCACGAAGTTCATCAAAAACTTTATTGCCACTACAGACACAACAAAAGCCGTAATACACCCTACAGCGAGTATCAGCAGCTCATCACCTGTAAAGCTGTTACCTTTAAGAAAGTACTTTGCAAGCTTCAGACCGCTTGCCCCGAACATAACAGGAACTGCAAGGAAAAAGGAAAACTCTGCTGCTGCCGTTCTGCCAATACCGAGAATCGAAGCCCCCATGATAGTAGAGCCTGAGCGTGAGGTTCCGGGAATAAGTGCCAAGCTCTGAAAAAGGCCAACACCGAGTGCCTTTTTGTAGCTCATAGACTCAACATCCGTGACCTCGAAGCTTTTATTCTTGTTCGCTCTCTCTATCAAAATAAACGCAACTCCATACACGATGAGTGCCGCCGCAATTACCATAGCACCTGCAAAGGAAACATGCATCTCATCCTCATACAGCATACCCTCGAGCCACTCATCGATCAAAAGCCCCAGCACCGCCGCAGGAATACAAGCAACGATAACCTTGGTCCAGATGTTGACAGAGGATCTTTTTATCTTTATTTTTCCGTCCTCGCGGCAAAGAGGCCACAGCCTCGAAAAATACAGCACAAGAACAGCAAGTATAGATCCAAGCTGTATTACTACGGAAAACATACTCCAAAAGTCCACCGAAACATCAAGCGGAAACAGGTCGTTTACAAGGATAATATGTCCTGTAGAGCTGATCGGAAGCCATTCCGTGATTCCCTGTACTATTCCGACAAGGAATGATTTTAATAGATTAAGCATACATACCTCTCATATACTGATCTGTATTTTTTCTTTTTTAATTACAGCAATTTGATATAATTGATCTCATATACAGACACCATGAAGATCAAACTCCGCGGATGATGTCTCCTGCCTTCACCTCAAACGGAACCTTGACCCAAAAGTGCATTACCGGGTGGGGAGCGGACTCTATCGGATCTCCCTCTTCAGAATAAATCTGACCGATGTTAAAGCGTCTGCCGCACATACCGGGCGTTATCATCTCAACATCCTCTCCGGAGCTTACCTTGTTTCTCTGAACAAAGCACGCCATACCTTTTTTCTCATCATAAGATACGGCGGTGGCTATATATGCCTTTTCCCTGATATAGCCTGAGTTTTGGCATAGCTGAGCATTTTTCATAGCATCATCAAACCAATATCCCGTAGAGTAGTCTCTATGGCTGACACTCTCCAGTTCCCCGAGCCACCTCGGATCAAATCTATAGCCGTCAGCTCCGTCTCTGATATAACTGTCCATAGCCATACGGTATGCATTTGTAACCACCGAAGCGTAATATGCCGATTTCATTCTTCCTTCTATCTTGAAACTGTCAATACCGCTATCCATCAGCTCCGGAATGTGCTCTATCATGCACATGTCACGGCTGGACATTATATACGTGCCGCGGCTGTCCTCCTCGGCACTGAGAATATCGTCCGGGCGTTTTACCTCAGAAAAGTCTATCGAACGTGTCACATAATCCCACCTGCACGGCTGAGCACACATACCGCGGTTTGCATCTCTGCCTGTATAGTGGTTGGATAGCAGGCATCTGCCGCTGTAGGAAACACACATCGAACCGTGTATGAAAGCCTCCAGCTCCAGCTTCTTCGGAGTGTCGCGTCTGATCGCCTTGACCTCATCGAGAGTCAGCTCGCGTGCAAGCACAACCCTGTCAGCTCCAAGCTTGTACCAAGCGGTACACGCCGCGGCTGAGCAGGCACTGGCCTGAGTAGATATGTGTATATCAACATCCGGCAAAATCTCCTTTGCCTCATAAAACACCCCGATATCCGCTATGATGAGTGCATCGGGCGGATTCTTTCTCAAAGAACGGAGATAAGCTCTCAGCTCCTTGTACTCATAGCCTCGAGGCATAACGTTTATTGCTACATAGACCTTCTTGCCTATCGAATGGGCGTAATTGATAGCTTCACAAAGCTCTCTGTCAGAAAAATTCTGAGCCGCGGCTCTCATTCCAAACTGCCGAGAGGCAAGATATACAGCATCCGCCCCATACAAAAACGCCGCACGGAGCTTTTCAAAATTGCCCGCAGGCGAGAGAAGTTCCTTCTTTTTCTTTTGCATTTGTTGTCTTTCCTTCTGTGTAGGTTCGCGGGAAAATACAAATAACCGCACTTTCCCATTCTTTTGCATTTTAATAATATCACAAAACCGATCTCATTACAAGTGCAAAACGAAAAATAGAACTGCAAAACACTGCAAAAGCACACGGCAATTGTTAATAAATTAACTTTCGTTGACTTACGTCGGATTGTATTATATAATTATGTATTATAATGTAAATATACAGTGAAAATGCACGACTGAAGAATCCCTTCTCTCGATCACAACAAAGGAGAAAGAATAGAGAATGCTTTTCAAAAAGATCAAAGGGGTACACATTCCCCATTACAAAAACACGGCTGAGATGGCAGCGGTAGATATGCCCTGTCCGCAATCCGTAACTATTCCTATGTCTATGCACATAGGTGCTCCCGCCGTGCCATGCGTCAAGGTAGGAGATCAAGTTCTTGTCGGTCAGAAGATCGCACAGGCAGGCGGTTTTGTATCATCTCCTGTTCATGCCAGCATCTCCGGAACGGTAAAAAAGATAGACGGCATACTTATCTCAAGCGGGCAGACCGTCCAAGCAATAACTATAGAAAGCGACTCGCAGATGACTCCATACAGAGAAGCAGGCCCTATAGAGATAGCTGACTTCGAGTCTTTTATCTCTGCGGTGAGTGAAAGCGGCGTTGTCGGACTTGGCGGAGCGGGGTTCCCTACCGCGGTCAAGCTGGGCGTAAAAGACCTGTCAAAGCTCGAGCATATAGTTGTCAACTGTGCTGAGTGCGAGCCGTATATTACAAGCGACACCAGGACCATGCTGGACCGTACCGATGATATAGTCTATGCGGTAGAGCTGTTTAAAAAACACCTCAAAGCCAAGAGCATCATCTTCGGAGTTGAATCAAACAAAGCAGCATGCATAAAGAAGCTGAAGGACACTTTTGCCGCCGACTCGACTGTGAGAGTGGATACCCTCCCCTCCTCATATCCTCAGGGCGGCGAGAAGGTGCTCGTCTACAATACTACAAAAAAGATAATAGGCGAGGGAAAGCTGCCGTATGACGTAGGCGTGATAGTGATCAACGTTACTACCATGTGTGCGATAGCAGAATACATAAAAACCGGCATGCCTCTGGTACGCAAATGCGTAACGGTAGACGGTTCTTGCGTATCCGAGCCAAAAAACGTCAATGTACCGATAGGAACAGCGATAAAGGACGTCATGGCATTCTGCGGAGGTTACAAGCTCCCTCCCAAAAAGATACTGTACGGCGGTCCTATGATGGGAATTGCAGTATACTCTGATGAAATGCCCGTACTCAAAAACACAAACGCACTCATTGCCCTCGATGAGAAGGCATCGACAGACCCCGTGCGTACCGCATGTATACATTGCGGAAACTGTGTCAATCACTGTCCGATGAGACTCGACCCGCCCGCTATAGCAAAAGCGGTAAAGCTAAACGACCGAGAGTCTCTAGCCAAACTAAAGGTCAATCTCTGCATGGAGTGCGGTGCATGTGTATATGCATGTCCTGCAGTCCGTCCGATAGTACATACACACAAGCTAGCCAAAGCACAGCTCAGAGAGTGGCAGGCAGCAAAAAAAGAAAAGGCAGGTGAGAGCAAATGACGATACAGAATACCGACAAAGAACTTCTGTGGGTATCCGTTTCCCCTCACATCAAAGGAAAAAAAACCACGCAGAGTATCATGCTCGATGTAATAATCTCGCTCTTACCGATATCGGTGGCTTCCACAGTGCTGTTTGGCTGGCGTGTGCCGGCTCTTATTGCTACATCAGTTGTTGTGTGCATGCTCAGCGAATACTTATTTAACAAGATCACAAAGCGTAAAAACACAATAGGCGATCTTTCTGCTGTTGTAACAGGAGTGATTTTGGCACTGAACGTGCCTGCTTCTCTCCCTCTGTGGCAGCTTGCCTTCGGCTCGGTCGTAGCTATATGCATGGTCAAAGGACTGTTCGGAGGACTGGGGCAAAATTTTGCCAATCCCGCAATTACAGCAAGAATACTGCTCTTTGTCTCATTTGCCTCTGACATGAGTGCAAAGACGATCAGCCGTTTCACATCGATCGACGTACAGTCAGCGGCTACGCCTCTGGGAGTCATCGGCAAATCCCCGACCAAGCTCACCCTCCTTGACATGTTCTTGGGCAATCACACCACAAGTGCAGTGGGAGAGACATGCATTGCCGCTATACTTGTCGGGTTTGTATACCTTCTCGTAAAGAAGGTCATCACATGGCACACACCTGTGTGCTTCATCGGTACTGTATATCTCTTGAGTCTGGCTGTAAACGCCGATCCTATCATGTCGCTGGAGCTCATATTCTCGGGCGGACTGTTCTTCGGTGCGGTGTTCATGGCTACCGACTACGCAACGACCCCGACCTCTTATCTCGGCAAGGCGGTCTTCGGTATCGGGTGCGGTCTGATCACCTTTGTAATCAGACAGTACGGGTCGCTTCCTGAGGGAGTTTCCCTGTCAATACTCTTTATGAATATACTCACCCCATATATCGAGCAGCTCTGCCGCAGACGTCCTCTCGGAGGTGCAAAATGAATAAAATGATAAAACCGGTCATAGTTCTTACACTGATATGCCTGATCACGGCTCTGCTGCTCGCAGCTGTCAACTATGTGACAAAACCCGTGATAGACAAATATGAAGCTGAACAGGCAGCTATCGCCTGTTCAGAGGTAATGCCCTCCGGCACAGGTTTTGAGCAGACAGAGCTCCCCGAAGGTCTTCCGTCTACCGTCCGTGCGATATACAAAGAAGCCAACGGAGGCGGCTATGTGTTCAAAATGGTCACAAGCGGTTTTTCCAGCGGCTTTCAGATAATGTGCGGAATATCAGCCGAAGGAAAGATAACAGGTACCAAGGTT
Source organism: Eubacteriales bacterium (assembly GCA_045580775.1). Lineage (GTDB taxonomy): Bacteria > Bacillota > Clostridia > Oscillospirales > CAG-272 > JAZMZS01. The sequence continues at coordinate 54 of JAZNOK010000123.1, read as the reverse complement.
CTCGCTCACAATGAGACACCCGGATACGGCTCAAGAACCGCAGAGACCACCTAC